>NZ_FPBY01000065.1 GCF_900116755.1 Clostridium sp. DSM 8431 | reverse complement strand
AAATGCCATATTTAAAACAAATTTCTTCCTTGCTACCTTCACCGCTAATATAAGCTTCTACTGCTTCTGTTTTTAAGTTAGAAGAATATGATTTATTATGAGGCTTATCATGCAAACTAGATTCCCCAAATAGTTTATATTTTTTAGCCCAAACACGGATTATATTTCCATGATTACTGTTGTATCTTATTCCTAGTTCGGAACATATTTGTTTGGTAGTCTTCCGTCCTGAAAGATAATCCTTAACCGCTTGTATTTTATCTTCAACTGAATATTTAAATTTTCTTCCCATAAAAAAATACCTCCAAAGTAGAGTTTGGTTATTTACCATGTCTACTTTAGAGGTATCATATCAGCTTATAAATACAGCCTTTTTTTTACTTTCAAAAAAGTAGTATATAAGTTATTATTTTATTATGAAAGGAGATAAATTTTATGAAAATAGAAGTAGATACTAAACTTTTAAAAATAGGAATATATACAACCCTTACAGCCATTGCTATATACATATCCTTTTCTATTATTTCTAATATATCTGGTATATTTAAGGCAGTAACTTCAGTAATAGGTACTTTCTTTTCTTTGATAAAACCTCTTATAATAGCCGCTGCAATAGCTTATTTACTATATCCTATAACAAAGTTTATAGAAAAATTTCTTGAAAAAAATAGATTATATTCAGTAAAAAACAAAGGTAATAGACGAATAATATCTGTATTTACAGCCTATCTTCTTATAATTGGTATAATTACAGGACTTATATGTGGAATATACTTCATGATTGGAGGTCAAATTTCTCAAAATACCTCATTAACCAATATAATTGGATATATAAAATCTTATACTTACAATTCATCTTTTGATGCTAATTCTGTTGAAACAACCTTAAAAGATTTACATAATCCAATTATTGATATGCTTAATCCTTATATTATTAATGTAATATCCTCACTTGAAGATTACTTAGTTAGTAATATTGGAGCTTTAAGCTCTCATGTAATGAGCTGGGGAAGTAATATTGTTTCCTTCTTTATTGCAATAATTATAAGTGTATATTTATTAAAGGACTCAGAATATTTTATAGGATTATTTAAAAAACTTTACTATTTAATATTTAGAAAAAGTAAAACTGGAATTTATATAATAAGAGTATTCTCTATTATCCATGATGTATTTTTCAAATTTATACGTGGTCAGCTTTTAGAAGCATTTATTGTAGCTGTATTATCTACTATTGCTCTTATGATAGCTGGAATAGATTATGCCCCTGTTATAGGATTAATTTCAGGTATATGCAATATGATTCCTTATGTAGGTCCTATTGCTGGAACTATTTTAGCTGGAACTATGGCTTTATTAAGTGGAAGCTACATTAAAATAATTTATGCAGTTGTTGCCATGATAGTAGTTCAACAGCTTGATAACCATCTTCTTGCTCCAAAAATAGTTGGAGATAGTGTTGGATTACATGCAGTTTTCACAATGCTTGCTATAATTGTTGGTGGAAGCACTGGTGGTTTTTTAGGTATGCTTTTAGCTGTACCTCTTGCTGCATCCTTTAAAGTTTTATTCAACCTTTGGTATGATAAAAAAATAAAAGAAACTTAAAAAGTAAAAAGATTCAATTAAATGATATGTTAAAGTCATTTAATTGAATCTTTTTATTAATGATTATTTCTTATTTTATAAAACTCTTCTAATCCTCTTTTTCTAAGTTTACATGAAGGACATTCTCCACATCCATCACCTACAATACCATTGTAGCACGTTAAAGTTTCATTCTTTATAATATCAAAAACTCCAAGCTTATCACTTAGTTCCCATGTTTCACATTTATCAAGCCACATTAAAGGAGTATGCAAAACAAAATTATAATCCATAGCTAAATTTAATGTTACATTTAATGATTTAATAAAGTTATCTCTACAGTCTGGATATCCTGAAAAATCACTTTGAGAAACTCCTGTAACAATGTGTTTTATATTATTACTTTTAGCAAAGATAGCTGCAAAAGTTAAAAACACCATATTTCTTCCTTCTACAAAACTATTTGGAGTACTTTCTCCTTCCTTTGCTGCTTCAACTTTAATTTCTGTTCTAGTTAAAGAATTTGTTGTAAGACTATTTAAAAGCCCCATATCTAAAATATCATATTGAACATCATATTTATCACATATAGCCTTAGCACATTCTAATTCTCTTTTATGTCTTTGTCCATAATCAAAGCCTATAGCTCTTACCTTCTTAAAATTCTTCTTAGCCCAAAACAAACAAGTTGTGCTATCTTGTCCACCACTAAGTACAATTAAAGCCTCTTCTTTATTTAGTGCACTCATTATCTATTGTCCACCTTTTCTGGGTATAAATCATGATTAGTAAGTCTATTAAAGGCAACTTCTTCCCATTTAGTTCCCTTCTTACCGTAGTTACAGTAAGGGTCTATAGATATTCCTCCTCTTGGAGTGAATTTACCCCATACTTCTATGTATTTAGGATCCATAAGTTTTATAAGGTCTTTCATTATTATGTTCATACAATCTTCATGGAAATCACCATGATTTCTAAAGCTAAATAAATATAACTTTAAAGATTTACTTTCTACCATTTTTTCACCTGGTACATATGAAATATAAATTGTTGCAAAGTCTGGTTGACCTGTTATTGGACATAAGCTTGTAAATTCTGGGCAATTAAACTTTACAAAATAATCATTTTCAGGATGTTTATTTATAAATGTTTCTAATACTTCTGGTGTATAACCAAAATCATACTTAACATTTTTATTTCCTAAAGAATTTAAATTTAAGTCATCTCTCATTTTTAAAGGTCTCCTATCTTATCTTTTAGTTTACTAACTAGCACTAAACCTACAATTGCAGGTATAACCTGTCCAAGGCTTAAACTTAGAGCTAATGCCTTGTAAGGCACTCCAGTTAAATGTGATAACCATATTGGAACTACAAGTCCTGGCACAAATATAATTGGCAGAGTTATTAAGGTAATATTTTTATTATACTTTCTTACAGCATAAACCATAAGAGAAGCCATAATTCCAACTAACCCTCCTCCAAAAATATCAAAGAACCCAAGTCCTCCAAGAACCATATTAGATATAATATTGGCTAAGCCAAGGGGTAAAACTAGGAATGGATAGATATAAGCAAAAGCATACATACTTGTAGCTATACGAACTTGAATTGCTCCAAAGGCAAAACTTTGAGTAATAGTCATTATTACAACATAAATTGCTATTACTAAGGCTGAAATAACTAATTTCTTAGTTCTAGATCTGCTATTTTTTAATTCCATTTTATCACCTCCTGAAAATAATTAATGTAAAGAGTATCTTTTTACATGAACAAAGTGGCTGACGCCACGCTTTTCAGCGCAGGAAGCAGCTTTGTTTTGCCATGCAAAAGGTTCTAAAAGTAAAATAATTTCATACTAAAATACAATTTAATTATTTTGCTTTTAGGTTCTTTTGCGGCCTACAATTATTTTTTAATGCATTTGATAACTTCCATATGAGAAAGCCAGTCAAAATCAGTGTTTAACATCAAAAAAATTTTATACTTTCCTCTGCATTAAAAAGGTGGAGTCATCTCCACCTTAAAAACAAAATTATAGTTCTATATAAATCCCTAGTTTTGTTTAAAGACAGGATGGTTACGAACTGTCTTATTTGATTATCACTTGAAATTATATAATATATAATATTAAAATTCAAGTTTTTTATTTCTAATCATTACCTATAAGTATATAAATATTCAGCCCTTGCTAAATCATTATTAAGATTTTGTAAAAATTCTACTTCCAAGCTATCAATAAAGCCTTCACTTTCTATATCTTTAAAGTTAAAATCACAATCCTTTTTATCAAAATTTATATCCTTTATAATATCATTAAGATACTCCATAGTTATAATAATATAATTCTTTTTCTTAGCTTCACTTTCTTGTAGTTTTTCACTAAGTTTATCTAATATATCCATCCAGCAGTTTATATTTAGTATACAGAAAAATAAACTATCATTTTCCTTATGGTTATTAATAATGCTATAAGAAATAAAGTTTAAATTTTTCAAATTATAATATCTTTGTTTATATAAAGACTCTTCAAAAAACTCATTACTACTATCTGATACCAAATATGAATAAATATTTTTATTATCTTCAGAGGGCTGTAATACTGAATTAAATATATTTTTTCTATTACCAAAATAGTATTTTATATCTTCTGCACTTTTCCTACTATTTATTTCAATAAGATTTGTAAATTTATTATCCTTATATCTCATGCCTAAATATTCACCAAAATAATCTAAACCTAAACTATTAATAACCTTATCTTTGTTAATGTGAAATTCAAAAAGAAGTTTAATTGTATATATGAATTTTAATAGTTCGATAAATAGCTTTTCCTCTTCATCTTCAATATACATTCTTAAAAAATCTATAATTGTTATTATATTGCCTAAAGACACTTTATTTTCTTTAATCATATATTTATATTCCATAATATATGAAATTGTTTTTTCAATCTCTATCTTTAAATGTCCTCTACTCATTTTTTCTGATAAAAGCTCTGAAATTTTAATGAATACATACTTGTTCATATCCTCTAAGTTACTAGTTAATATTCCTTTTAATATAGTTTCATATTTACTCTCTGATAGCTTATTTATTATATTAGATTCAAGGAATCTAATAATCTCTATTTTATCCTTTTCAAGGGCCATATCATTTATAAAAATAATAAAATTAATAAACTCTTTTAAATTATCACTTACTATAGCCTTAAAGCTTTCATAATCTGTAATATAATAATTAAATTTAAGTTTAAAGAATTCTCTTAATTGATCATAAATGCTATTACCCTTTGCAAAATCTATATTTGAAAAATAACTTTCATCAATATTAATGCTACAATTATAAAAATCCATTTCTCTTATATAAATATAGCTATTTATGTACCCTAATTTATAATCTTTAAAGTTCTTACTTTCCAAAATACTTTTATCAATAGTATTTAATATAATAACCTTTTTATTTTTAAAGTATCTTTCAACTTTCTCTATATCATTATTTATGTTATCAAGAGAAATAACTAAATAATCTTCATTAAAATAATCAAGATATATATAAATAAGCTCTGTTATTTCCTTTTTTAAATCTATTTTTTTCTTATTATCTACCATGCTATAATCTGCAATATTAAATAAAGAGTTAAATCTTCTTTCTATTTCTTTATATTCTTCATCCTCTTTATTTACCTCTTTATCCTCAAAGGACCTATAAAAATTATATAAAATATGACTTACTATATTATCCCCAAAATTATCTTTTAAATCCATTGTTTCCAATACATCAAATCTGTATTCACATATATCTTCATATTCTTTAATCTGAACTTTTTTTATAGAATCCTCTTTAAGTGAAGAAGCAAAACTTCTAAGTAAAGTTGTTTTTCCACTTCCTCTATTTCCTGTAAAAGTAATCATGTTATTAACATTCCCCAAAACTTCAGAAGCCTTTATTATTTCCTTAATAATTCCTGCAGCCTTCCTATAATTTTTCAGAAATATGGAACTTTTTAGTTCATGAAAACTTTCTACTTTATCATTAAAAACTGCTGCTCTATCTATACTAAAAATACTATTTTCTCTATCCTTAACTTGTAATTTATTTTTTTCTCTAGTACTCATTAAACCCCTCCAAAATTGTATTCCCACACTTTAAATTCTACATTTTTACATATATTCCTTTTTTATTTTTCAAATCAAAGTAGCTTACTCCAAACTTTTCAGCTGAGAAAGTAACTTGGTTGATCCATGCGAAAAATTTATTTAGCAGGATGCATTTTGCATCCTGCTAAATAAATTTTAAACTATGCTCTTTTTCTTTTTCTTGATGCTGCTACTGCCACTCCTGAAATAGCTAATAAAATCATTAGTGTATATACTTGAACTTCAGCATTATCATAAGTCTTAGCAGCATTATTTTTATTAGTAACCTTAGAAGTTTTATCTGTAGAATTATTCTTATCTGAGTTTGCTATTAACTCATCCTTTGAATTATTAACATCTATGTTGCTTTCTGTACCATTTTCTACAGTATTATTTCCTGCATTATTATCTTCTATAGTAATGTCTCCTAAATTACCGCCTTCTATATTATCCCTTCCAGTATTATTATCCTCATTATTAATAACTGGTGCCTTTCCTTCTAGTAAAAGCTTAGTTTCTCCTGCAGGAACTCTATTTTCCTTCCAGTAATCCATAATAGAATCTCTCATACATATATTAGTGTTATAGATATTTTTAGCATTACTAAAATCATATCCATCTCCATCTGTAACCATAAAATCATTAGTTGCTAAAGTATAATACTTATCATCTTCTACTTTAGTTCCATCAAGTAATGTTATATCATTGATTTCATAAGTTTCTGGATTATAATATACCTTAATTCCTGCATATTGTCCCCATCCTATATCTTTAGGATTAATTCCATACTGAATTATATTCTTTAAAGTAGCTCCTGTAACTTCCATTGTTTCTATATAATTATCAAATGGAAGTATTTCATACATATCTCCAACAGTAACTTCTCCCTCTTCTAGGCTTCTTCTTATACCTCCTCCATTGTTAACTGCTACATCTGTTTTTGCTACTAATCTCATTGTTTCTGATACCTTTACGCCTAGATCAGTAAGATTTGAATAATAAATGTGAGTCCTAAATTTTTTTATATTTTTTAAGATATTAAAAAATTTACATATAAAAAAGGCTATAGTATTGATACTGGCTACTAAAGAAATTTTATACGCAAAAAACGGAATACTATATATAGTACTCCGCTTTTCAAAAAATATTCTATTTGTGAATTAATCCCATCCTAATTTTTTTCTTTTTTCTTTCATATCTTCTATAATTCTAGCTGCTAACTTTTTAGCATCTACATTTACTATCATTTCTGATCCTAAAGTATCCTTAGTTCCTTCCATTATAAAGTTCATAACATTATCTGAACCATGAACTGGTGGATAAACACAGTGATAAGAGTTAATTCCAAGTAGTCTAAAACTTAGAGAAGCTCCTATTCCTTTTTCATTTGACCATTCAGGACTTGCCAGTGCATAAGGCATTTCTTTAAGGGCTGCACCTGCAAAGCCTGCTACTCCTGCAAAAACTCCTGTTGCTCTTGCATTATCAATACATTCTCCCATATGCCATACTGGAGGAAGGTCTGGTGATAAGAAGTTCTTTAAAGGTTCACCGCACTTATTTAAAGCTTCTAAGTTACAATAACCTAGTTTTAATAACGGGAAAGATGCACATCCATTAGTTAAAACTAATACATTATTCTTTAATAATTCGTCAACCACGTCAACTACTGCTTTTTCATATATCACTCTAGGATTATTACATCCAACAACATTAGCTATTCCAAGTATTTCACCTTTCTTCATAGCTTCATATATTGGCTCCATGCTTCCAAACTTATGATTTATATATTCTACTGAAAAACCTACTTCTGCATCTACTTCATAAGGTGGTATAAATACTGGAATTCCTCTTCTTTCAGAAAAACTTTCAATTGCTCTTGTAACTATCTTTCTAGCTATTTTATTAGTTTCATTTAAATTAGATAATTCATGGTCATAAGCTATATGCTCTGCCCCTGGAAGTCTTGCCGAATCACTAGTAGTTACAACTGTTGTTTTATGACATTTAGCAACATCCATTATAGCTGGGAAAACATCTTGTACATCAGCAACCCATAAATCTAAGGCTCCTGTACCTAAAACAAGTTCTGCTCCAACTGCATTTGATAAAGGTATAACTCCATCATATCTATACATTGCTGAAAGACCAGAGCAGCATATTCCATAGAATTGAATACCCTTTGTTCCATGCTTTTTAGCTAATTCAATAAATTCTTCACTATGTCCAACCTTAACTATTTCACTAACTAAAACTGGAAGATGTCCATGAACAGCTATATTTACATATCCCTTCTTTAAAGCTCCTACATTAACTTTTGATGTACATCTATTACCGATACCAAATAAGCTATCTGTAGCAATATTTGAAGCAACAACTCCAGAGAATACAAAAGTTAATCCAAGTCTTAAGAATTGCTGCATAATATTACGCCAATCCCCATCTGTAGTAGCTGTTGATCTATGTAATGCTTCAAAAACTTCATGGTAGGCACTAATAGGAAGTATACCAAGCTCCTTCCAAACCTTTTGTCTTTCTTCTGGCGCACAAGCAGAGATTGTTTTATATTCTCCAGGAAGAACTCTTCCTATATCTTCAAGTAATACATCTGCAAGCTTTGAAGCTACCTCATTAATTGTCTTACCTTCAATATCTATTCCAAATTGTTTTGCAGTATTTATAACTTTTTCTTCTCCTACTATAGGAATATCAAGTTGTCCTTCCGCTGCTTTTTTCAAAGAAATTAATACTTCCCTTGCATGAGCTCCATGAGAAGCAACTCCTCCAGCTAAACTTCTTAAAATATTTCTAGCAACAATTAAGTCTTTATCTGCTCCACATACCCCTTTAGGACTCTTCTTTGTTATCTTACAAGGTCCCATGTTACATATCTTACAACATACTCCAGCAAGTCCAAAAGTACATTGTGGCTTTTGATTATCAAATCTATCAAAAGTTGTATCACAGCCAATTTGCTCCATATGCAATATCATTTCTTTAACTGCTGGATCTGGAGTATTTTCAATAACATCTTGTTTTGAAGGAAAAGTCTTTCTATATTCATTAACTGCATTTACATAATCACTTATTCCATCATGGTGATGGTGATGATGTTTGTCTTCCCCAATTAGTTCATGATGAAATTTTACTTTTCCGAAATTTTCTCTTAATATATTGTTCATTTATTTTTGCCCCCTAAATATAGTATTCAACCTTTTCATTAGCATTGCTTTGAAGAAAATGAAATATTTTATCCTTAAGTCCATAAAATTCTGTTCCGCTTCTCTTTACAGTTTTTTCAATAGGATTGTCAATTACCTGCTTAACTCTTCCCGGATGTGGTGCCATAATAACTATCTTTGTTCCAAGAAAAATAGCTTCTTCCACATCATGAGTAACAAATATAACTGTCATCTTTTCTTTTTTCCAAATATTAATTAAATCTTCTTGTAACTTAACTCTTATTACAGGATCAAGAGCTGCAAAAGGTTCATCCATAAATAATACTTTAGGTCTAACAGCTAATGCTCTTGCAATAGCTACTCTTTGCTTCATACCTCCAGATAATTCTGATGGATAACTGTTTTTAAACTCTTGAAGTCCAACAAGATTTATATATTTATCACTTAATTCTTTTCTTTCCTTCTTTGCAAGCTTCTGACTTTCAAGACCAAGCTGTACATTTTTCTCAACAGTTCTCCAAGGAAGAAGACCATAATTTTGAAAAATAGTAACTCTATCTATAGTAGGTTTATCTACTATTTCGCCATCAATGTAAATATTCCCTTCTGTTGGTTTAAAAAATCCAGCAATCATATTCATTAATGTACTTTTTCCGCATCCTGATGGTCCTAAAAGACATACAAATTCTCCAGTGTTAATATTTAAATCAATATTATGAAGTGCCTTATTTTCATTTCTTTCAAATATTTTAGATACTCCCTTAACTTCTATACTCATAATATTTTCCCCCTTTATGCAAATCTTCCCCATTTAGAATTTATCTTACTTTCAAAAAGACCAATTAGCTTGTCTAAAATCAAACCAATAACACCAATTAAAACTATACCTGCAAGAAGCATATCATTTCTAAGATTATTTCTCGCATCTATAATTAAATATCCAAGTCCTGACTGAGCTCCTACCATTTCACCTGCTACTAAGAAAATCCAAGCACTTCCTAGTGCAATATGCATTGAATTTGCTATACTTGGAAATATTGCTGGAAAAATAACTTTAGTAACAAGACTTAGTCCTTTAATTTCAAAGGTATCTGCTACCTTTATATAAATTTCATCTATCTTTTTAACTGCTGTAACTGTTGATATAAGTACTGTATAAAAAGATGCTAAAAAAATTATCACTATAGCTGGAAGATTTCCTATTCCGAAGGCTATAACTATAAAAGGAAACCATGCTGTAGGTGATATAGGTCTTAAAATCTGAACTATTGGATCTACAATATCCCATGCCTTTCTATAGTAACCTAATATAAGGCCTAATATTACTGCTACAACTACTGATAAAATATATCCTATAAAGAATCTATATAAACTTATTCCTATATATTGAAACAAAATTTTATCATCTATCATTTCTTTTATTGCAAGAATAACTTTATATGGTGATGGCACTGCTGATTTTCCACTTTGCCCCATGCTAGATAAAAGTGTCCATACCCCTAAAAGTATAGCTATGCTAATAACTATATTTATAATTTTCTTTTTATTTTTCATTATTAATCACCCCATCAATTAATGAATTATCAACAAAGTCTTCATAACTTGGAATATTATCTGATAAATTCATTTCTTTTAAATACCCGCTTATTGTTTCATAATCTTTTTTCTCTATTCTTAAGTTCTTAAAATTAATCCAGTTTAAAGATAAGTCAAGCACCTCTTTTTGAACCTTTAAAAATTCCTTTGCACGTACTTCCTTTTCTTCCTCATTTTCTTCTAGATACTCTGCTGCTTCTAGATATTTTCTAAGGGTTTCCTCTGCTTTTTCTCTATTTTCATCAATGAATTCTCCCCTAAAAACTAGAGTGCAACATATAGAATTCTCTATAAGCTCAGATGACTGTTTTATAATTTTACCATTTCCATTAACAACAGCTTTAGCTCCAAAAGGTTCTGCTACACAATATCCATCTATTCTTTCTTCCTGAAGTGCTACTGCCATTTCAGATGGAGGAATTTCTGTAATTTTCACATCATTAAATGTCATGCCTTCTCTTTTAAGTAGCTCATATAATAAAATATAATGTGTTGAAAGCTTATTAGGTACTGCTAAAGTTTTACCTTTTAAATCTTTTGCACTTTCAATATTTTCATTAACTACAACAGCATTTCCATCTCTATGAGAAAGAGCTACTGCCTTTAAATTTACTCCCTGACCTTTAGCTTTCATAGCTAATTCACTCAAAACAGATGCCCCATCAATCTTTCCTGAGTTTAAAGCTTCCATAAGTTCAGGCCATGATCCAAACTTAATAAGTTCAATATCTCCATCTTCTATTTGTTTTTCTATATATAGTGGTAATGCATGAGTAATTGCTAGATAGCCTATTTTTACACTTCCTTTTTCTTCTTTATTATTGCTGCACCCAATTAAAGTAATAGAAAAGATAGCTATCATTAAATAAATAATTATTTTCTTAAACTTCATATTACCTGCCCCCTTTTCAAATAATACTTATATTATAAGTATGATATGTTTAGTATTATATCACTATTTTCACCCTAGTCAACCATTTTATACTTTTTTATATATTTTTATTCTCTTATGTAATAATATTCAAAATGAAAAAATAAGAAAAAGATGCATTTGAAGATTTTTAAATCTTTCACAGATGCACCTTTTTCTTATTTCCTTAATTCTAAATTCTAAATTTCTAATTCTAAATTAGTAAAGCTTTGTTCCACATTCAGAGCAGAATTTTCCACCTGTAGTTTTAGTTCCACAGTTTGGACAGAATTTAGGACCTTTAACCTGACTATTTTGAGCTTCTGAATTATTATTTGCATTATTCATATTATCCATCATCTGTTTTCCCATCTGCATACCCATTTGAGCTGCCATCATATCAGATGCTAAATTTGATCCTCCGCCCATTTTTCCATTTGTCATAGCATCAACTATGCCGATTTGTTGATACTTATTAACATCTCCAACCATACTTTGAGATGCAACTTTATTAACCATCTTTTGAACTTCTTCTGGATATGAGAAGTTGCCAATATTAAAATTAGTAATTTCTACTCCAATTTTACTCATTTCCATATCAAGGTCTTCACATATTCCCTTTGATATATCGAAGGAATTAGCTTGAAGGTTAAACATATCTTTTCCTTCCTTAACTATCCACTTCATAAGTAATTGATCAAGCATTGATATAATTCTTTCTTTTACATCATCAATAGTATACTGGTTCTTAACTCCAGCTATTTTATCTATAAATGTTATATAGTCAGAAATTTTGCAGTTAAAAGTTCCAAGTGCTCTTATTGGCATTCCCCCTGGAAGACTTGGGTGTGGTATATTAATTGCTTGTCTAGTTCCCCACTTAACTGTAACTTCTTTAGTATTAATAAATAAAACTTCAACTCTTAGCCCACTGTTAAAGCCAAATTTAAATCCTTTTAAAGTAGATAAAAATGGTATAATTTCAGATTCTATATCATAGCTTCCTTCATCCTTAAATATACCTTCTCTTTTACCATTAAACATAAAAATAGCATCTTGGCCTGGTCTAATGATAAGTTTTGATCCCTTTTTTATTTCTTTATTATTCCACTTCCAGAATAATATATCGTCTCTATATTCTTCCCATTCAACAATATTTGCAAATTGTTTTTTAAAAAGACCCATACGTCATCCTCCTAAATTTTACTTATTATCATTTTCCAACTCTTCAAATAACTTGTCAAGGTCATCATCCTCAGAAGAACTTTCAGATAAAAATTCATTTATTTCTTTCATTCCTTCAGCTTCTGCAGACTTTCTATTTATTTCCCTTTCTAAGTCCTTAAGAGTATTATTAATTTTACTTTTTTTATAATCTTCTTCTGATTTTACATTCATTTCATTTATATTATCTAATATTTCTTTCAAAATTTCTATATCAGAAAATACTTTACTTTCAGCATTCTTTATTTTATCTGCTGCTTTCTTAGCTGTTTCATAAGCTTTTTCTAATTTAATCTTCTCGTCCATATAAGAACTTTTTTTATCTTCAAATAATCTTACATCACTAGAATTTCCACCTTCTAAAGATTTTTTTATATACCTATCCATTTTAGCTATTGAATCTTCACATTCATTAAGAGCTCTTTTTCTTCTCTTTTCTTCAGCCAAAATAGACTCATACTGTGCCTTTAATTTCCCTGCTTCACTTTCAAATTTTCTTATATACTGCCTAATTTCATCTTCGCTTTTTTTGTTATTAGCTAAAAATTTTCTAACATTACAAGACATTATATTTTTTATTCTAGTTAGCGTACTTCCCATAATTGCCTCCCATTCAATGATAATATGTTATGGATAATATGTTATGATTATACTATATTTTTCAACTTTTTGTTATTAATTCACAAAAACTAAATTTTTTCATTTATATATTCTATTCATTCCTTTTATGATTTATATAAGTGACAGTCCAAATTTTATATTTGGTAACTGGAACTTATAAAACAAAGTAGCTGACACCACGCTTTTTAGCGCAGGAAGCAGCTTTGTTATGCCATGCAAGAGGTTCTAAAAGCAAAATAATTTCCTTTTAAAATACAATTTAATTATTTTGCTTTTCGGTTCTCTTGGGGCACTACAATTATTTTTTAACGTATTAGACAACTCACATATAAGAAAATCAGTAATAATCAGTGCTCGCTCTTAAAGAAATTTTAAATTTTCCTATATGTAAAAAAAGCTACCGTATTGTACTCATACGATAGCTTTTCCATTAAACTTTATCTTTATTAAAAATTAAATCCATTAAATCCCCAATGCTTAACTTCTTCATATTGTATATAAATATGATCCTTAGGTATATTCAATTCACTTTCATATAAATTGCAAATATCTTTAGTTATTTCTTCAAAATACTTTTTTTCTACCTGTCCTAATACCTTAACTTCTACAAAGGCTCCATATTGTAATTCTTCTCCACCAAAATATAAAGAATAATTATCTTCGAAACCAACCATTAAAAATTTTTCTGACTTACCTGGAATATCAGCTATTATTTTACCTAATTCTGATTTTAATTTTTCCTTTTTTTCTTTACTTAATTCTACTGTTACCTTTGATCCTATGTATGGCATGGATAAAACCTCCCTTTTTTATTTTTATTAATAATATTATAGCACAATATAAATTTATACTTTCCTCATATTTGAAATAGTATAAATTTTAAAAGTCTTAGAAATCCTAATAATCTTAGAATCTAGAATACTGCAACTACAGTTCCTTTATATTTATCGTTAATAAAATCTCTTACTTCTTGTGAAGTTAATGCCTTAGTTAAAGCTTGTATTTTTTCTGAATCTTCATTTCCTTTTTTAACTGCTAAAATATTTCTCATGTCCTTTAAAGACTCTTGATTAATATCTTCTGAATATAATCCATCTTTTGTAGCATCTAGTCCACCTTGTAATGCATAGTTACCATTAATTACTGCTGCATCAACATCTGATAATGTTCTTGGAAGTTGAGCTGCTTCGATTTCTTGGAATTTTAAGTTTTTGTTATTTTCAGTAATATCATTTACAGTAATTAATTCACCATCTTTAACCTTTATAAGACCAGCACCTTGTAAAACTCTTAAAGCTCTTGCTTCATTTGATGGATCGTTTGGAATTGCAATTGTTGCACCGTCTGCAATCTCACTAATAGATTTAACCTTTGAAGAATATACTGCCATTGGCTCAATATGAATTTCTGCTGTATAAGTTAAATCATAACCTTTTTCTTCGTTAGTAGTATTTAAATAAGCAATGTGTTGGAAGTAATTAGCATCAATTTCTCCTTCTTGAAGTGCTGTGTTTGGTGTTTCATAATCATCAAATTCTTTAATATCTACTTTATAACCTTCCTTTTCAAGAAGCGGAACAGCCACCTCAACAATTTCTTTATGTGGCACTGGAGATACCCCAATTGTTATTGTTTTATCATCGCTTCCTTTACTACCACCGCAGCCTATAAGCCCTACTGCTAATATTCCTGTTAATATTCCTGCTAATATTTTCTTTTTCATTTTAGTTCCCCCTCTTTATTTAGATAATTTATTATATAAATAATTGCCAAGACTTTGTAAAATCTGAACAATAATAATAAGCACAATTACTGTTATAATCATAACGTCTACTTGAAATCTTTGATATCCATATCTTATTGCAAGAGCTCCAAGACCTCCGCCTCCAATAGTTCCTGCCATTGCTGAATATCCAATAATACTTATTAATGTAAGAGTTATTCCTGAAACTATTGATGGAACTGCCTCTTTAAGCATTACTTTAAAAATTATTTGAGTATTAGATGCCCCAAAAGATTTTGCAGCTTCTATAACTCCAGGATCTACCTCTTTTAATGCTGATTCGATTACTCTTGAAACAAATGGTGCTGCAGCTATTGTAAGTGGAACAATTGTTGCAGTAGATCCAATTGATGTACCTACAAGTAATCTTGTAAATGGAATTATTACAACCATTAAAATTATGAATGGAAAACTTCTTAAGGTATTTACTATAAAATCTAAAATCTTATATATTGTTTTATTAGGCCTTAATCCATTTTCATCTGTAACTGTTAGAATTATTGCAGGAATAAAACCAATTATTACTGCAAGGATAGTTGAAATTACAACCATATACATTGTTTCTCCTATTGCTGGTGCAAGTAATTTTAACATCTATATTACCTCCCATTGAATGTCTTTATTTTTTAAATAGTCAAAAATTATTGTTTTATCTTTTTCTTCAATATTTATTACAAGGCTTCCCAAAACATTATCTCTAAACTTTTCAAGCTTTCCCCAAACTATTGAAAAATCAATATTTGTATCTCTAGCCATCTTAGTTATAAGAGAATTTTCTGAGCACTTAGCTGGAAATAAAATTCTTATATTTATACCTGAAGAAGGTAATGTTTCATCATCATTTTCACCTAAGAATTTTTTCAAAGATATTCCTGGCTTTAAGAATAGCTCTTCAGAACTTCCTTCAACTTCTATCTTTCCATCATCTATAAGTGCAACTTTCTCGCAGACTTCTTTAACAACTTCCATTTGATGAGTAACCATTACTATTGTTATTCCAAGTTCTTTGTTTATTTTTAAAAGTAATTTTAATATATCCTTTGTTATTTTAGGATCAAGAGCTGATGTAGCTTCATCACATAATAAAATTTTAGGATCTAGTGCTAAAGCTCTTGCTATTGCTACTCTTTGCTTTTGTCCTCCACTTAAAGAAGCTGGCTTATGATTTATCTTTTCTTCAAGTCCTACAAGATTTAATAGTTTTTTAACTTTCTTATTTATTTCATCTTTTTTATATCCCCATGTTTCTAGGGGAAGAGCAACATTTTCATAAACAGTCTTTCTCTTTAATAAATTAAAGTTCTGAAAAATCATTCCCAAATCTTTTCTAAAAACTCTAAGTTCTTTTTCACTAAGTTCTTTTATTTCTTTTCCCATAACTTTTACAGAACCCTTATCGTAAGATTCTAAACCATTGATACATCGCAAAAGAGTTGATTTTCCTGCACCACTATGGCCAATTATTCCATATATTTCACCTTCATTTATGTTTATGGAAATATTTTTCAAAACATCTGTCTGTCCGAAACTCTTATAAACATTTTTTATTTCTATCATGTAAAATATCCTCCTAATTATTTTCCTTATCTATAATTTACTACTTTTTTTATAAATTTATAAAAAAGTAGCATCGGAGAATAAACTCCGATGCTCTAAAATCTATGCGCACTCATTTATTCTCTCATCTTTCAATAATTAAACATAATTATTGCAGGATTTAGCACCAGTATATATAACATATATAAAAAATTATAACCAAAATGTTATATTGGTTGCCGGGTTTCATAGGGCCAGTCCCTCCACCGCTCTTGATAAGAAATTTTATTTATTTTTTCTTTGTTAAATTTGTTAAGTATATGTTACTTCAAAAATAATATTTTGTAAAGTATTTTTTTATATTTTTTTATTTTTATTTATTTTCTACTACTAAATTTGACACTAAAGTTGCATTTTTTTGTTGTTTATCCAATAATTGTTGAGATATTATATATTGCCTCCAAAAAAGATTTGCTTCAGCTTACAAAAGTGCTTAGATTAAAAATTCAGCTAATTATTTATCACTTTATTCAATAATTGAGCCTATTTTTTATATTTAGAATTATATTTTTAGTGATCTACTCCCACTTATAGAAGCAGGAGTTTCTTGGTTAATATTCCCAAAAAGCAAGTTTACATAAGCTTAAAAATCCAATAGAACAAAGTGGCTGACGCCACGCTTTTCAGCGCAGGAGGCAGCTTTGTTTTGCCATGCAAAAGGTTCTAAAAGTAAAATAATTTCATATTAAAATACAATTTAATTATTTTGCTTTTAGGTTCTTTTGCGGCCTACAATTATTTTTTAATGTATTTGATAACTTCCATATGAGAAAGCCAGTCAAAATCAGTGTTTAACATCAAAAAAAATTTTATACTTTCCTATGCATGACAAAGTGGCTGACGCCACGCTCCCTTCGGGAAACTTAATTGTAAGTAAAAATTTAAAAGCATAGGATGCTCAAAATCCTATGCTTAACTTCTATGCTCTATATTTCTTTCCATAAACTCCATCATATTTTGTAGGTCTCATTATACCTCCGCATTTTTCGCACGAAAAACAAGGGGGTTCATCTATATTACTTTGATCCATTTCATCAAAGTATTCTACAACCTCCTTAGGAATATCTTCTTCCAACTTACACTGTGTACATTTATATTTTATTGTTTCTTCCATACTGAATTCCTCCAACTATCGTGATGTCGGATTAATTCTACCATAGATTATTCCTCTTGTGATAGCATATATCTCAAGAGCTTCCTCAAGTTTTTCTCTAGTACCCTCTATTATTTTAGTTTTTAAATATTCCCTCATAGAACCATACTTAGGATAAACAATATCATAAAATTTCATTCTTTTATTACATATAGGACAATCGCATGGATTAACTCCAAAACTCGCTAAAATTCTATATTGCCACTTATCTAATGATTTTCTAAGTTTTAATATTCTATCTTCAATCATTTTTAAAATATTATAATTTCCTTTACTTCTTGTAGAGTATATTCCAAAATATCTAACCATATTAAAATGTTTTTCTGGTATATATATTATTAATTTCTTTATAAATTCATATACATGAACCTTTTCAATAACAACTTTGTCATCTTCATGTCTTGTATACTTATATGTTACATATATACCATCATACTGAAGTATTCGAGACTCTGCTATTGCAGGTCGTCCAACATATCTTCCAACGTATTTAGCAGCCATCTTAGCTGATTTTATTTCACTCTTTGCATGAACATAGAACCCATTAACATTATTTCTATAAAGTTTATTTATTATAGTTCTAAGTGGTTTGCTATTTCCTGAAATAGACTTAACGGCATCCAATAGAAGTTTCTGCCATCTCTATCTCAAAGCCTCATATGAAAAATGTCTTATAGGTCTCCATTCAGTTATTTTGCCTGCTCCACCTTCGGTTACCATCATGCGAACATGAGGATTCCATTTTAAATCTCTACCAAATGTATGAATCACAGTAACCATTCCTGGTGTAAATTCTTCACTTTTATTTAGCTTATACATCCAGCTCGTAACAGCTTTAGCTGCGCATTTCGATAATATCTTTAATCTTTGTCTGTCTACTCTAAAAAAGTCTCTCAGTTCTTCTGGAATGGTAAAGACTATATGTCTATGCTTAACATTTATTAAGTTTCCTATCATTTTACTCATTTTACGTGTAACTGGCTTTAGGTTTCCATTTAATTAGAATGGCTGTATTATGAATAAAAGTGATAAATATAGGCAAGTATCTAAACAAATGATTATTTGGAGATGAAGAAGATGTGTTCGGATAACTATAATGA
>NZ_FPBY01000073.1 GCF_900116755.1 Clostridium sp. DSM 8431 | reverse complement strand
TACAAAATAGGACACGATGAATAAGGAAAAATCTCGATATGGGTATAATTGTCCATATTTTGAGTAGCAGATACTTATGACTACAAAGTTCTATTTATATAAAGGAAAAAACAAAAAAGCCGAAAATGGCTGTCCATGGGTTTATGCTAATGAAATTGATGAATATGATGGAGACTATGAAAATGGTGATATAGTTGAAGTTTATAACCACAAGCACTTTTTTATTGGTAAAGGGTATATAAATGATAATAGTAAAATTGCTATCAGAATTATGACTCGTAATAAAGATGAAGAAATTAATAGAGAATTCTTCAGCAAAAGATTTAAAATGGCATGGGATTATAGAAAAACTGTTATTGATACTTCATCTTGCAGATTTATATTTGGAGAAGCTGACCTTCTGCCAGGATTAACTGTAGATAAATATGAAGATTATTATGTAATACAAATCTCAACTTTAGGTATGGATCAATATAGAGACATAATAGTTGACATACTTGTTAACGAATATAATGCAAAAGGTGTATATGAAAGAAGCGATATAAAGACTAGAGAAATAGAAGGTCTTGAGCAGACTAAGGGCTTCTTAACTGAACCTTTTAATACTGACATAGAAATCATTGAAAATGGTGTTAAATACATCGTTGATTTAGAAAACGGTCAAAAGACAGGCTTCTTCTTAGACCAAAAAGAAAACAGAGCTGCAATACATAGAATATGTAAAGATAAAGATGTTCTTGACTGCTTTACTCACACTGGTTCATTTGCATTAAATGCAGGAATTGCAGGTGCAAAATCAGTTCTTGGTATTGATGTATCTCAGCATGCAGTAGATTGTGCAACAAGAAATGCTGAACTTAATAATCTGCAAGATACAGTTAAATTTGAGTGTCACAATGCTTTTGATGTTTTACCAGCATGGTCAAGAGAAGGAAGACAATTTGATGTTGTTATCTTAGACCCTCCAGCTTTCACTAAATCAAGAAATACAATAAAGAATGCTCAAAGAGGATATAGAGAAATTAACCTTAGAGGAATGAAAATGGTTAAACCAGGCGGTTACTTTATAACATGTTCTTGTTCTCATTATATGAGTGAAGAATTACTTAAAACTACTATTAGAGAAGCAGCTCTCGATGCTCATAGAACTCTAAGACAAGTAGAATTTAGAACTCAATCAGCAGACCATCCAATACTTTGGAACTCTGATGAAAGCTACTACTTAAAATTCTTAATATTCCAAGTTATATAAAACATAGTGAGGTATATCTGAAAAATCAAATTCAGATGTACCTTATTTCTTATTTATGAACTTTATTATGGTAAGAGTTTTTTCATATAAACTTTTTAGATTCCCAATAATTCTTTTCTTTTTGGGGACAGCTAGAGCTGTTCTGTGTAACTAAATCAAAAAATTGTTTATATTTCTATCTCAGTTCCAAGCTCCTTTAATCATTCGATAATGCAAAGTGCTTTTAGTCCTTTACGTGAAAACATAAGATAGACATCTCTAAGAACAGGACAATTTTACACACGAAATACCCTCTTTCAAAAATAAGATATATCTTGACATAAAGTTAAGTCCAGGTGATAAACTATAAATAATTTATAAATTTTTTTATATACGGAGGTTAATATGGAGTTGAAACCAGAAGAACTAACATTATTAAAAAAATGGAATAAAATATTTTCTAAGAGGAAGATTCTATCATTTGTTCTCTGCATAATTTTTTCACTATTCCTGGTTAGTTATGGTGATAAATACAACAAAAACCAAGTTACTCAAAATAATTCTATAGATGAGCAAACCAATATTAAAATAAATGATGAGCTTAATAAAGCCAGTGAAGATAAGTCATTAATTGAAAATTTAGACAATGATGTAATTAATAAAAATGAAATTAAGGAAAATAATATGAAGATTTATTTTGATGATATTGAAATACCAGTTACCTGGGAAAATAACGAAACTGTTCTTGAGCTTCAAACAGAGGCTGAAAGAGGAGAAATCACGGTAGCAATGTCTATGTATAGTGATAACGAACAAGTTGGTCCTTTGAGAAAAAATTATACAAGAAACGATAAGCAGATAACCACCAATAACAGAGATATTGTTCTTTACAATGGAAATCAGATTGTAGTTTTTTATGGTTCTAATTCCTGGTCTTATACAAAAATCGGCAAGATAAATCTGTCAGAAAAGGAAGTGACTGATTTATTGTCAAATGGTGATATCACATTAAAAATAGCAAAATAGTATGGACAACAGTAATAAATATTCTTGTTAAAATGCAATATAAATAATTATAACGCAAATAATAAGGCATTTGATTATGTGAAATTTCATATAATCAAATGCTTTTTTCTTTTCTAAAAATCTAAAAAGTGAAGTTATCTTAACGTTCATATTTTTCCAATAAATAATAACTTTTTTAATGCAAGAATTAAGAAAATTATTTTTTAATCACAAAAACATATATATTATTCAAAAAAATTAATTTTCTAAATATTCAGTATATATTTTACAATTAAGTGATATAATATAACCAATATATTTTTTAAGGGGGCTATATAATGTTTACAGAAAAAATGGATTTAATATATTCTGTATTAAAAGAAGAGGGCTTTGAATTATCTAGTAATTCCTATGAAAGAGACGAATATCATATCTTTTATAAAAGCGGCCTTGTATTAACTATTGATCTTTCAACAGATAATATAACTGCAACTATGATGTATTTTGATATAAAACATGAATTTGTGTGCTACACATATAATCTTGATGTTGACAGTTCTTTTGATGATTTATTAGAACATGTTTTAAACATAATTTCTACTGATAGTATGATTTTAAAGTGGAACTTAACTCTTTATGAGATTATTCATTTATCAAAAAATATTTTCTTATCCTCAAGAGATATGAAAGAATGCAAAACAAATGAAAACTTAAGTACACTAAAAATTGATAGAATCATGAATTTTGACCAAGATTTATTTGATATGCTTTTAGGTCCATCAAATGAAAATAACCAAATAACCCTTTTATATAACAAACTTACTGCAAACAACTTTAAAATAATGATTATTTCTAAATTTAATACTGGAATATCAAATATAACTAGAGCATTATTCATAAGAGATGGTGTCTTAATTACTATTTTCTATGAGGAATCGGGCGTTGTTTTATGTGGAGATGCATACTTCCAGACTAGCAAAGCATTAGTAGAGGATGACTGCATTGATGATTCAAACATTGTTGATGATTCATGTGAAGGCTCAGTATTATACAGATTAAAATTTACTAATGAAAACTTTGAACACTTACTAGAATTAATGTCTGAAAATATAATTCTAAAGAAAATGATTAATAAAGCATATGAAAGCATCAATCTTTCAACTTCTTTGGGCTATGTAAGTGGCAAATTTCATAAAAGACTTGTATCTATAACAAATGAATTAGCTTCTGAGGACTTAGAAATGTTAGGTATGATATGATAGAAAAAATTTAGGTAGTGATATTGATTTATGCTCATATCACTACCTTTTTTAATAAAATATTATTCAAATAAATCATTAACCTTATCATTATATGACCAAGCTAAACAATGTTTAGGATAACCCTTTTTACTTATCTCTCCAACTCTATAAACATACTTCTTATTAACACTTCTTAAAAGTTCATATCTCAAAGATTTCAATATAAGTTCAACTCTTCTTAAATATATTTCTTCTAAGCCTTCTAAAGGTTCACCCCAACCTGCAATTATATAATCTGATTCACGAATAGCAGATGCTATTATTTCATCATTATAGATTACATCCTTACTGCCTTCTATATAAGCTTTTCTATTAGTCATACATTCATTATATAAATCTTCTCTAGAATATTCATATATAGTAAATAAATTAACTATAATAAGTTTTTTAACCTTTCCAAACTCATCCTTGTTATTATCTATATATTTAATTATTCTTTTATATAAACTATCACATTTATTTTTACTAATTTCTTTTGGTGCTCTAGAAATAACTAAAATAGTATTTCCTTCGCAATTAAAACTAAAAGTAGCTTTATAACACCTCTCACTTTTCTCATCTTTAACAACAGAAATATCTTCTTTGTTCACATATTTAGGATATTTGCATCTACACATAACTCTTTCCCCTTTTTTACTCACATTACTAATACCTATTTACAATAGAACTAACTTATTCCTATAATATGCCCATCAATATATTTCGGAACTACATTTGTTATATTTTTTTGAACACAGTATCCTAAATCTTCTTCAAGTTTTAAATTTAACATAACCCCATAATGTCTTGCATCTTTAATGTAACTTGTTATATCAGGATTACCTTCATAAGCCTTCATTGCAGCTTTTGCAATATCACTTAAATAAATTTTATTAGTTAAATTCGTAACTTCTTTTATTATAAATCCAGTACAAATATAATCATCCATTGAGAACTGACCATTTGTACCTGAATTAACAATTACAACATCTCTATTTTCTTCCACAAGCTTTTGGGCTACAGCTGTTGCATTAAGTACTGATCCAACATATATTTTTCCTGCAGATAGGCAACTTGTTAAAGTTCTTGTACCATTAGTTGTACTTAAAACTATGCTTTTACCCTTTATTCTTTCTTCTGTATATTCTAAAGGAGAATTAGAAAAATCAAAGCCATGAACCTTTATAGCCTTTCTTTCTCCTCCTAAAATACAATTTTCTTTTCCAAGTTCATCTTGTTTTTTAAATGCCTCTTCAACAGTAAGAGTTGGAATAACTTCCTTGCATCCATTTTTTATTGCTGCTGTTATAACTGAAGTTGCTCTAAGCATATCTATAACTACAACTATTTTATCCTTTATAATATCTTCTCTTATATAATCTGCTGAAATAATTACGTCTATATTCATTTATTATTTACCTCTACTTAAAATTCTTTCCTTGATAAACATCATTATCAATCATAGCCTTATCAATTGAATTTAATACTTCCCATTTTTTAAGACTCCACATAGGACCAATTAATAAATCTCTTGGTGCATCTCCAGTAAGTCTATGAACTACCATCTCCTCTGGAAGTAATTCTACTGCCTTACATAATAAATCTACATAGTCCTCCTGAGATAAAAATTCTAATTCTCCTCTTTCATAAAGTTTAACCATAGGTGTATTCTCCATTAAGTGAAGAAGGTGGAACTTAACTCCCTGAGCACCTGAATGAGCTATATAGTCTACAGTCTTTAACATATCTTCTTTTGTTTCTCCTGGAAGACCAAAAATACTATGTACAACAAAATCTATATTTCTTTCCTTAAGATTCTTTATAGCTTCTTCAAATACCTCTCTCTTGTATCCTCTGTTAATCTTTCTAGCTGTTTCATCATTAAAAGTTTGAAGTCCAAGTTCTACCCATACATAAAACTTCTTACTTATTTCTTCTAATAAGTCTAAAACATCATCTCCTAAGCAGTCTGGTCTTGTTGCTATTGCTAAAGCTACAACTCCTTCTTGCTTTAATGCTTCTTCATATTTTTCTCTAAGAACCTCTACAGGGGCATAAGTATTAGTGTAAGCTTGGAAATAAGCTATATACTTTCCTTCCTTCCACTTCTTAGACATCATTAATTTTATATCATTAAATTGTTTAGTTATTGAAAAATCTCTATCTCCTGCAAAGTCTCCAGAACCTCTTTCACTACAAAATAGGCATCCACCTTTGCTTATTGTTCCATCTCTGTTAGGGCAAGAAAAACCACCATCTAGGGAGATTTTAAAAACCTTTTGCCCAAATTTTTCTCTTAAAAAATAATTTAGATTATGATATCTCTTACCATTCCATTCTTTTGGCATTGCCTCTCCTCCTGCCTCTTTATAAAACTTCATCCTTATAATATCACAATATAAACTACTCGTCCTTAGTAACATCCATATTTTCAATATCTATAATATAATCACCTTCAAACTCTTTATCACTAGTTAATGCAGTTGATTTTATATGAATACCTTCCTCAGTAACCTTATCTACATCTACTGAATACTTTTCTGAAGGAAACTTTTCATCTAACTTTAATTTCATAAGTTCTCCTAAAGGGTTTTTATAAATTCTAACTGAAGAACCCCCTCTGCTTTCTTTTACTTGAACAATCAAAGCTTCATCATTATCAGTAAATAATATTTTTTCTGTACTTTCTGCATCTATAAGATCATATCCAATTATTTTATCAGCTATAGGTTTTTCAAAGATATCTTCCATATTCTTATCTTCAGTTTCAGCGCTAACTTTTCCACTAGATTTTTTGCCATCATTAATGGATGTAAAAACAATTGAAGTCTCTTTCCCATTACCTAAACTAACACCTATAGAATTACCTTGAAACCCAATATTCACATGATTAAAATCTACATTTGGAACTGTGTCCATAGTTAAAGTAACTTCATCTCCCTTAGAAAAAACTTCTTTTGGCAAATCTCTTTTTCTCAAAACTAAATCACTTCTACCAACTTCTCTATCTATGACTCTTAAACTTTCATTATCTAAATAAACCTGTTTAACATTTTTAGCCTCTATCTCTGTTATTTTGTAATAGTCATCAATCTTATTTACCTTTAATTCAATACTATCTAAATCAGCTCTTATCTCTGAATTATTCCCTCTTATAACTAAATATTTTATACGAGCATAATCAGCTCCCTCAGTTACTTCCTTTACTTTATAAGCTTTAAACTTATTATTATTCAACTTTATAACCTCTTCCTCAGAAAGTACTAAATCTTCACATAATGAGTTTGCCATTTCTATTTCTTCTTTTGATAAAGCGTTCATATATTCTGCTGCTACATATGATGCTTTTTCTCTATCGAATAACTCTTCACCCTGAAAATTTGTTTCTGAATTACACCCAATTAATAATAAACATAAAATAAAAATAATAAACTTCTTCATGAAAAACTCTCCATTTCCTATTCTTCTTAATACATTTAGTTTTCCATAAGGATTTTTTCCTTATACAACTAACTTAGAATATAGAACAAAGTGGCTGACGCCACGCTTTTCAGCGCAGGAAGTCACTTTGTAAGCCATGCAAAAAATTCTAAAAGAAAAATAATTCTTATAAAAATTCAATCTTTTGTGGCCTATAATTATTTTTTAATGCATTTGGTAACTTACATATCAAAAAGTCTGTCAAAATCAGTCTTTACTCTAAAAAAAATTTATAATTTCATATGCATTAAAAATAAAACTCCTAATATATTTGATATTAGAAGTAACTTAGAGAGGAGCTTTCTTTTGAAAAAAGAGCTTATAAAAATTTTTCAGATAGCAGTGGTTTTTATAGGAACAATTGTAGGTGCTGGTTTAGCTTCTGGAAAAGAAATAACTCAGTTTTTCACTTCTTTTGGAGTTAAAAGTTTCATTGGAATAATTCTATGTGGAGTTTTTTATGTTTTTATGGGAACTTTAATCTCTAAGATAAGTGTTAATTATAAATTAGATTCCTATAGTGACGTAATGAAAATTATTAGCCCAAATATCTTTGGAAAACTTACTGGAGTTATAACAACACTATATCTAATTTCAAGTGCATCCATAATCTTAGCTGGAAGTGGTGCTTTAATTAATCAATTTTTTGGACTACCTAAAATTGTAGGTTCATCAATAATGCTCTGTTTAGCTTCTTTTTTTCTACTTAGAGGTACTGATGGATTGATTGAGGTAAATTCTTTTATTGTACCTTCCTTAATATGTACTATGACTTTAGTTACCATACTATATTTTATTTTTTGTAGAGATATGGTAAGTATTCAAAACGTAATGAAATTTCAACCTAGAAAAGAAGGAATATTTATATCAACAATACTTTATGCTGGATATAATACCCTATGCTCTTCAGGAGTTTTAGTTCCTTTAAGCAATAAAATGCAAAAGTCTAAAACTATGATAATAGGAATATTCTTTGGAGCCTTAGGATTAACTGTATTATGTTCTATGATTAATCTTCTTCTTACAATTAATCAGCCTTATATTTATAGCTATGAAATACCTTTATTATTTGTATCTCAAAGATTTGGTTCCATTGTTGAAGCTTTACTTTTAGTTATTATCTGGCTTGAAATGTTCTCAACTGAAGTTTCAGATGTTTATTCCATAAGCAAAACTCTAGAACAAACTTTTAAAATTAAGTTCAATAAAGGAATATTTATTGTACTTGCTGTAGCTCTACCAATATCTCAAGTAGGATTTACAAATTTAATTTCAACCCTTTATCCTGCTTTTGGTGTTTTAAGTTTAATCTTTATAAGCCAATGTATAATTTTCTATGTAAAACACAAGAATGAACTTACAGAATAACTGAGTACATTGTAATCACCTCCTGTTAGACTTATAATTTAGTAAGACTAGTTTAGGAGGTGTTTTTTTGAAATATGAAAAACTTTTAGAAAGCTGTAGCCTTTGCAATTGGGACTGTAAAGCTAACAGATTACAAGGTGAACTTGGAGTATGCAGAGCAGATAATACAGTAAAAATAGCAAGAGCTGAACTTCATCTATGGGAAGAACCTCCAATATCCTGCAAAAATGGATCTGGAGCAGTATTTTTTTCTCATTGCAATTTAAAATGTGTATTCTGCCAGAACCATGAAATAAGCCAAGAATATAAAGGTAAGTCAGTTTCTATTGAAAGACTAAGTGATATATTTATGGAACTTCAAGAAAAGGGTGCAAATAATATAAATCTCGTTACACCAACTCACTATGTTCCTCAAATAAAAGAAGCCATTGACATAGCAAAAGCTAAAGGACTTAATCTTCCTATTTTATATAATACAAATGGATATGATTCTCTTAAGACTATAAAATCTTTAGATGGTTACATAGATGTTTATTTACCTGATTTTAAATACTTTAATGATAAGTATGCTCTTAAATATTCTAAGATAAAAGGTTATAAAGAAAATGAAATTCCTGTTTTAAAAGAAATGCTAAGACAAACAGGTGAGCCAAAGTTTGATGAAGAAGGACGTATTCAAAAAGGTGTAATAATAAGACACTTAATGCTTCCTGGATTATTATTTGACTCAAAAAAAGTTATAGATGAAATATATAATACATTTGGAGATAAAGTTTATATAAGTATTATGAATCAATATATACCTATGAACAAAGCTAATCTTTATCCTGAAATAAATAAATCTTTAAATCCAAAACACTATGATTCATTAATTAATTATGCTGCTACATTAGGTGTTACAAATGGTTTTATTCAAGAAGAGGGAACTGATAGTAAAAATTATGTGCCTTCCTTTGAAATGCAAGGTGTCTAAAAAAAAGTATATATTCTTAAGTTTTAAAGTTCTTAGGAATATATACTTTTTAATTTTTAATATTTATTTTCTTTTTATATAATTAATCGTTTGGATAATGGAAATTTGGTACCTCTATTCCTCTATAAGATGATGTGGAATTTGGAGGATAAAATATATTATCATATCTAAGCTCTGCTATCCTTGTAACTCCTACATATATGTTAGATATCTGATACCAAGTTGCATAATCTACTACACCTGTAGCTGGAAGGTTAAATGTCTGTTGAAAAATCTTAACAGAGTTAGCTGTTCCACTGCCATATATACCATCAACAGCAAGCTTAGGAATTAAAGGATAATTATTAGAAATTCTATTTAAGAAATTTTGTACTACTCTAACTGGTTCTCCTCTTGAACCTCTAGTTAAACTATATCCTGGATAAGATGATGGACTTCCACTAACCTGTTCTGCTCTCTTAAGCTCAATCTCATATCCATAATAATAAGTTAAAATATCATAAGGAACCCTTCCTTGGTCGCCTAAATACTTACTTCCCCATTGACTTAGCCACTGTGGACATGTAACATTCTTTCCATCACAGTACTGAGTTAATAATGGTTGTTTTCTTCCAAACCTAGTTACATATGATGAAAAAATACTATCTACTACTGCACTTATGCTATCATAAATATTTCTTCCATAATTAAAAGCATGATCGTAGGCAGTTGAACTTGTTATGTCAAAATTCTTTCCCTTGCCTCTATACCATTCTGTATAAATTCTATTTAATGTAAAAGATACTATACAGTAAACATTTGCTCTTATAGTGCTATCAGGCCAGGTTGAATATATTTCACTTGAAGCTACATTCTTTATATAGTCCTTATATCTTACTTTATAGTTTGGTGCACTAGTGTCATTAGGTCCTCCTTGATGAACTGTTATAAATTCTGGAACTACTGGCTTTGCAAGTACAACTCCACTTGATGGTGGTGGAAGTGTTTTTTCTGGATTCTCTGGAATCTTAACTGGATAATTGCCAAACAAAGTATTTGGCAATATAACTATTACTTCTGCTCTGCTTGCTCTATTCTGTGGAGCTAACTCTAAATTAACATTTTGAATAGCTGTTCTTTCTGGAAACACCTGAACATTTCTTATTAAAACATCTTGAAATCCATCCTTTTCTACTCTTATATCATAAAGGCTATAAGGTGCATTTTGAGATGGATTTTGAGAATATTCAAGTGAAGGTGCCTCTACTTCTATAGTTCTCGTTATACCTGATGAATTTGTAACTTCATCAACTCTAAAATTACTTCTTGCCTGTAAATTTTCATTTGAAGGACTTATTTTTACTCTTGAGCCTTCTACAGGCACATCACTGTCTCCTGCAAAACATTGAACTTTAATTCGTCCTATTGCCATTTATTTCTCCAATTTATTGTTATACCTTATAATCTATGACTTGATATTTTCACTTGTGAAAGATTTTAGTTGGTTTTCTAATAAATAATTTGCCAACACTATACTCTTCATAAGGTTTCATTCTATAATCTGGTGCATTTATATTTATAATATTTAATTCCTCAATTAACTTTTTAAAAGCTTGATTTAAACACACTTCTCCATAGCCCCAACTTGTATCAGGATAACTTACATCTGCTCTTTCCCTTTTTGCACCTAAAATCAAATAATTTTTTAACCTATCTCCATAAAGAAATATATCATTTTTCTTTATAATGCCCCATTGCATCATAAGTGCACATATTCCAGCTACATGTGGAGTAGCCATAGATGTACCAGTTTTTCTATCATAACCTCCACCTGGAACTGCAGATGCTATATCCTCACCAGGTGCAACTAAATCAGGTTTTGCATTGTCATAAGGAGAAACCTTTCCCCTTCCACTAAAAGATGAAATTCTCATAGTCACATAATTATAGCTTCCAACAGTTATTACACCTGGCACTGTACCTGGTATTCCTAAAGTATTATTAATTTTAGGTTGTAAGAATTTAGTTCTCTGATTAAGCCCCTCAAGTACAGGAAGCCACATATCATAAACTCCTGAGTATCCATTTGTAACTCTTAAAATGATGATCCACTGTCCTGGAATAATATAATTCCCGAAGCTAGCTAAGGATATTCCTATTTCTCCATTTAAATCAAAGGGTTTTGGACCAGTGTTATAAATTTGATATCTATTTCCTGCAATTACTCCTTCTTTATATCCTTCCTGAATCTGAATTAAACCTGTGCTAGCTGAGTTTGGTGCTATTAACTCCAAAGTTAGGCTGGAAAGTATGGATTTATATAAATTAATTACAACGCTGGTTTCATCACTAGCCACATTAAATCTAATATAATTTTCTCTACCTAAATTTGAAGAAACATGATGATCTGCATCTCCTTCATTACCAGCAGCCACAACAATAGTTATTCTTTCTAAAGTTGCAATAGTGCTTATATATTTCTCTAAAAGACTGCTTCCATTATGTGCTCCATCATTTGTGCTTAAACTTAAATTAACAACTAAAGGCATTTTTAATTCATAAGCCCTATCTACTAAAAACTTTAATCCTTTCATTATCTGAGAGCTTAAAGCAAAGTTTCCTCTTGCACTTTTAACCATCATTATAGATGACTTAGGAGCAACACCATAAAGATTTCTTGGAATTCTTCCTCCTGCACAAGCTATGCCAGCTACATGAGTGCCATGTTGTGTAACATCATTAGAAGGAATAGATGAGTAAGGATTGTTTGTTCTAAGTGCTTCATTTATTTGAGCGTTATTATAAACATTTCCTCCCGTACTTAAATCATAAATATACTTAATTCTAGAGGTTCCATCCTCATTTCTAAAGGCTGGATGGGTAAAATCTATTCCTGAATCTATAAACCCAATAACTACTCCTTCTCCATCTACATTATATTGATTTCGTGCACTTTCTACGCAGGAACTTGTATTACTATTTATATCCGCTAAGTATAAACTCTTTGGAAGCTCTATATATTGAATATCAGTGTTTTGCGCAAGTAATATAAGATTTCTAGCATCAATATTTACTATGGCAAAACCATATCCTAAATCTTCTATACTTCCTCCTATCCTTTGAACATATGTCTTAACTTCATTAAAACGCTGTCCGTACAAAATTGTAACTTCTATCTTTCCACTTGCATCAGTAGACATGGTTGATGCTAGATTAATCTTGGATAATAGTTCTCTAGGTATATTTTTAATTAAATTATTTACAGAATTATTATTTTCTATAGCCCCTCACCTCAAAACAATTAATAATATCAATATATGAAAAAACAGGCAGCATAGTTCTAAAAACTATACTGCCTGCTATTTTTAAAATTATAAAGCTATTTCTAATCTTTCTAACTTAGCTATAACCTTTATGTTATTTAATTCAACAGTCTCAGTCATAACTGATCCTGCATTACTTATAAGAAGTGCTCTGTTATTTCCTAAAAGTTTTATTTCTCTTATAACTCTCTTACCTTTAGATTCAACTAAAAATACTCCATTGCCTGCTTCTTTAACTAAGTGACCAAAGGCAATATCACCCTTCATCATTCTAGAACCAGACATGTCGTTATCAGCTATTTTTAAGTACAAAACTTTATCAGCTGCAAAACCTTCTACCTTATTTGAATGATTTGGAAGTTCTTTGCTTCCTAATACATTCTTTAAAGTATAATCATATATATTAACTGTTTTAAGCACTGATGAAAATGCCTCTGTCCATACTTCTGAAGTTTCTCCTAATGTTCTTGCAATAACTTTAGCAGTTTTCTTATCTTCTTTAGCATGAATTTTTGCTTCTTTTCTTTCTTCCATTAAAGCATCATCTGTTACAACCATACTTATGTCATTTAGGTCTACCTTTAGAATCTTACCTGCTCTTTCTATTAAACTTTCTTGAGCAACTCTTCTTCCGCCTTCAACTTCATTTATGAATTTTTCTGATACACCTAATTTTTTTGCTAGTGCTTTTTGAGTAAATCCAGCTTTTTGTCTTGCGTCTCTAATTTTCTCCCCAACTCTACTCATAAATATCTTCCTTCCTAATTTCTAGACATAAAATCTCTTTCTCTTATTAAATGTTTTAAGAGAAATTCTAGTGTCCACTCCCTTGTTGTTGGAGTTACTGTAGCTAGTATTCCGCCTTTAATTTCACTCCTAACAAGGCTTATTATTTTATGTAATTCTTGAGATTCACAGTTATTAAATATAATAAACTTTTCTTCTGGCATATCAGATTTATATTTTTCAAATCTGAATCCATCAATTATATCTTTTATCTTCATATCCCACATCTCGGGCTCAAGTTTTACTATTTTAAGGTTTGCTATCTTAAGCTTTTCTAGTTCTTCATCAGAAAGTTTGTAAGCTAAAACACATTTACTATTTTCAAGCATACCTTTCACCTCAATATTATTCTATTATTGTAGGTTCCTTGTAGTCTTCTCCAAATGTTTCAACTGTTACTTTTTCCATAACTTGATCTTCATATGGCTTATCATTCCAATCTCTTGCAGCATTAACTATTTCATCTGCTACTTCTATACCTTCTATAACCTTACCAAATGAAGCATATTGATCATCTAGGTGTGGTGAATCTTGTACCATTATAAAGAATTGGCTTCCTGCTGAGTTAGGATCCATAGTTCTTGCCATTGAAAGAACTCCTCTTTTATGTTTTAATTCATTTTTGAAACCATTTCTTGAGAATTCACCTCTTATGCTGTATCCTGGGCCTCCCATTCCGTTTCCATCTGGATCTCCACCTTGAATCATGAAACCTGGAATTACTCTATGGAATATTACTCCATCATAGAATCCCTTATCTATTAATGAAATAAAGTTATTTACTGTATTTGGTGCTATTTCAGGGTAAAGTTCTGCTTTTATAACCCCACCGTTTTTCATTTCTATTGTAACTATTGGATTTTTCATCTAATTTTCTCCCTTCGATTTCTTATATTACTATTATTATCATATCTTTTCTTTTAAATTCATTATATATACAAAACAGGGTATATTCAAGAAACTAAAAAAAATCACTATCTAGAACATAATTCTAAACAGTGATTTGGCTTATCCGAGTAAAAATTCATGCTATTCTCCTTTTTTATGTCTTTAACTAATTCTGAAATGCTGTTCCTAAAACTACTCTCATATAATTATTTGCTCTTGATAAATTTTTCACATTAATACGTTCAAAAATTTCCTTTCTAGCAGTTCCATAAAGAACATCTCCAAATAAACAATTGAAAAATGTTGCAGGCACATCCTCTACGCCTTCAAAATCTAAAACTATATTTTCATCTGCACTTCCCTTAATTTCTCTTCTTAATAAAATTGCATCCTCTACGTTAAAATTTTCCCCCAAAAATTCTCTTATTTTAATTTCCATAAATAAAACCCCTTTTCCTCAAATATTCTGAAAATTCTTTCTAAAATTATAATACCAAGTCTTTTATTGAATGTCAAGTTTTTAACAAACTTTTTTTCATTTTTTTTCTATTATGTTTATAAATGTATTTCTAACTGATTATTATGTACTTTATCCACTTGGAGAATTATCAAAAATACTTATAATAAAAGAACTTACATATCAAAAAAATATGTAAGTTCTTTTATTATAAGTTTAATAACATTTCACTTAGCTCTATCATTTTTTCATCATCACTTGAATTATATATTTTTACATATCCCTTTTCAGTTCCATCAGTCATGATATCAAATTCTTCTAGCTGTCTTCTTAATTCTTTAGAAGTTCCAAGTCCCCCATCAATAACTGGTACATCTTCACCAACTATTTCTTTTATAATATCCTTAACAAAAGGGTAATGAGTACATCCAAGTACAACTGAAGCTATTTTTTCATTTTTATAGACTTCAAATTTCTTCTTTAAATATTCTTCAACTTCTGATCCTCTAACATTACCATGCTCAACAAATTCAACTAATTCAGGACATGGCATTGAAATGATCTTATCTTTATTATCATATCTATCCACTAGATTCTTAAATTTTTTTTCTTTTAATGTTAAAGGCGTTGCCATTATTATTATTAAGCCTTCTCTGTGAAGCTCTACTGCTGGCTTTACAGCTGGCTCTATTCCAATTATAGGTATTGAAGGATATGTAACCCTCAAAGGTGCAACAGCTGCACTAGTTGCTGTATTACATGCAATAACAATAGCTTTTGCTCCTTTTTCAATTAAAAAATCAACTGCCTTATATGTTAAATCTTTTATTTCGTCTACTTTTTTAACTCCATATGGTGCATTTTTTGAATCGCCATAATATATATAATGTTCATTAGGCATAAGTTTTACCGCTTCTCTTAAAACACTTATTCCACCAACCCCAGAGTCAAGAAAGCCTATTGGCATATTCTTTTTATTCAAAATATATCACTCCAATTATTTTTTTCTATAATTATTTTATTACTTTCTGTTAAATAAATCTATATATATTAATAAATTCTACAAGGTTCATATATATACGTTTCTTGAGATTCTAATATACTTGTATATTAAAATCATCATTTAAGCTATTTATTCCACTTTTTAATACCTTCATATGGAATAAATGTAAATTTTATAGTATGATTTCTATATAAATTTAGTATTGGAGGATGCTTATGAGAATTGTTCCTATAGAAAGTATACCAGATGGTTCTATACTCGGAAAAACTATTTATAATAATGAAGGTATAACATTACTTACTGCTGGTACCATCTTAAGCTCAAATATTTTAAAAAAGATAAAAAATTATAAAATATATTCTTTATATATTATTGATAAATATAGTGAAAATGAAATTGAAGATATAATAAAGCCAGAATTAAGGCAAAAAACAATACTTTCTCTTAAAGAAACATTTGCTTATCTATCTTCTATAGAGAAAAATAAGACTAGTATAAAAGAAATGTGTAAAAAAAGTCATTACTACTATGAAAAAATTGAAAAATTAGCAGAAGAACTTTTAGATGACATCTTAAGTAAAGAGGATATACTTGTAAATTTAATTGATATAAAAAATATGGATAACTATACTTATCAACATTCTGTAAATGTTGCTGTCTTATCTATAGTAATTGGGGTTGGATTAAAACTTAAAAAAAGTACATTAATTAATTTAGCAATGGGGGCTCTTCTTCATGATATAGGAAAGGTGTTTATTCCAAAAGAAATTCTTAATAAACAAGGTCCTCTTACAGATGAGGAATTTTTAATAATAAAAAAACACCCCAAGCTAGGATATGACTATTTAAGTAAGCATTTTAATTTAAAGACATGCAGCCTATTAATATCATTACAACACCATGAAAGAATAGATGGCACAGGATATCCATTGAATCTTAAAGGTAATAAAATAAACTATTTATCAAAAATAGTTTCTATAGCTGATGTATATGATGCATTAACTTCAGATCGTTCTTATAAAAAAGCATTTTCATCAAGTGATTCCTTAGAATTTATTATGGCTAATGCAAATTCTATGTTTGATCTTGATATAGTTTCAGTTTTTTCAAAACTAGTTGTTCCATTTCCCTTTGGCACAATAGTTCGTCTTAGTAATGGAGATATTGGAGTTGTTCAAGAAACTCCTACTAATTTCCCACTACGTCCTGATGTGAAAATAATTGAAAGTTCAAATAAAAATTATGAAGGTACTTCTATAAGTTTAATTGATGAACTATCTTTAGTAATTTCTGAAGTTAAAAATGATTATGTAAAAACTGATTAAGAAACTATTGATGGAGTATTATCTATTATGTACTCTGCTTCCTTATAACTTTTTGCTTTAAAAACAATTGTCCATCCGTTTTTATCGTATTTTCCAGCGCACATTAAGTATCTACCATTTTTATTAGTATAAATACCTCCTTTATCAACAATAAGACTTCTGACTTCTCCTATGTTCTTTAAGTTTAATTTTACAAAGACATCATTATTATACATTAGTATTCCTCCATAGCAAACATTTGTTCTTACAATATTATACACGAACTTTCGTTCGCATGTCAATTATCAAAATATATTTTTATATTAATTCTCGTATTTGAAATACTAAATAGTGTAGACGAATATTTATATATTTTTCTACTAAACCT
>NZ_FPBY01000024.1 GCF_900116755.1 Clostridium sp. DSM 8431 | reverse complement strand
TATCCATTTCGGCTATTATCATTATTTTTACTCATAGTATCATACTTACAATAACCTAATGCCTCATCCATTTCAGCTTCTAATGCTTCTTGTAGAACATCTCTAAACATTTCTTTTAATCCTACTAATATTTCATTAGCATTAGTAAAATGTTGCTCCTTAATATATTCTCTTAATAATTCTTTCGACACGTTTCCCATATAAAAAACTCCTTCTTGCAATAATTTGTTATTTTGATTATTGCCAAGAAGAAGCTATTTTTATTCTGTTTACACAAAATTTTTTATACGGCCGAAAATTGCTGTTATCAATAATATAGATAATCTTTTCAAAGTTTATCGTATCTCTTTTTCTATATAATAACAAAAAAGGAGTAAAAAACAAATAGAATAATGTCTAATTTAAAAGGAACTAATTTTTCCTTAATACAGAGATTAGCTCCTTTTAGATTTTTGTTATAACTATCTATTTTCAAATACATTAACTGCATCATTTATGTGTTTAATAAACATATCTCTAACTTCAGGATATTCTCCAAGTCCCTTTACAATACAGTCAACTTCATAGCCCTCATTTTCAAGTAATGTTTTCCATGAATCTTCTTCGTCACTTGCCATATCATTTAAAGCATGGTCACCTGCAACTACCATTAAAGGAGTTAAGTGAACTTTCTTTGGTTTAAATTCCTTAAGGAACTTAATAACTGAATCTATTTCAGGGTATCCTTCAACAGTTCCAACAAAGAAATTTTTAAATCCATGATCTTTAAAAGCGTAATCAAGAGCTGGATAAACTGCATTTGCATGATGTGATGAACCATGTCCCATAAATACAAGGGCTTCATCCTTATTAACATTTTTAAAATTATCTTCAAGAACTGCAACTAATTCTTTAAAGTCTGCAGTTGAAGTTAAAAGTGGTGAACCTACTTTTAGTGTTGCAAACTTATCTTTATATTTTCTTAAATCTTCAAGCATAAAGTCATTTTCAATACCATTAATTATGTGTGTTGGCTGAAGTATAAGGTCTGTAACTCCATCTATAAGCATTCTCTTTATAGCTTCATCAACAGTATCAATATGTATGTTATCTCTTTTTCTTAATATGTCTATAATCATTTTGCTTGTAAAAACTCTATAGATTTTATAATCTGGATATGATTTCTTTATATCTTCTTCTATTTTATCTATTGTTTTTTCTCTTGTTTCATGATACGAAGTACCAAAACTTACAACTAAAATTGCTTTTTTTCTATTCAAGTCAAATTACTCCTTTATATTAAAATTCTTAATTTTTTATACTACCTTAAAGGTTTTAAATTTCAAAAAAAGTATAGCATCAAGGCATATATAATGTCAATTTGAGTATGATTTCCATTAAATATAATAATTAAGATATAAAATTTCCTCTAAAATAAAAAATATGATAATATAACTATGAAATTAATAATGGGAGTTGATATTATTGGAAATTCTTATTTCCATGGGTTTAGGATTTATTTTAGATTTAATTTTTGGGGACCCTATGTGGCTTCCACATCCAATAAGACTTATAGGAAATACCATAAGTAAGGGAGAAAAAATTACTAGGAAAATATTTAAGGATAAAGAATTTATAGCAGGAATGGTTTTATCAATTTTTGTTGTAAGTATGTCTTTTACACTTCCTTTTTTAATTCTTTATTTAGCAGGTAAGGTGAGTACATATTTAAAGATAGCCATAGAATCAATATTTATATATCAAATAATGGCTACTAAGTGTTTAAAGGATGAAAGCATGAGAGTTTATAAGTATCTTTATAAGAAGGATATTTTAAATTCTAGAAAATACTTATCATGGATAGTTGGAAGGGATACAGAAAACTTAAATGAAGTTCAAATTACTAAAGCAGCTGTAGAAACAGTAGCTGAAAATGCATCTGATGGAGTTATTGCACCTTTATTTTATATTGCAATTGGAGGAGCACCTTTAGGGTTCTTATATAAGGCTGTTAATACTTTAGATTCTATGATTGCTTATAAAAATGATAAGTATCTTTACTTTGGAAGATTTGCTGCAAAGATGGATGATGTCTTTAATTTTATTCCTGCAATACTTGCTTCTTATCTTATGATTATAGGAAGTTTTATTTTAGGAATGGACTACAGAGGAGCTTTTAGAATTTATAAAAGAGATAGACATAAGTCTTCAAGTCCTAATTCAGCCAAAACTGAAAGTGTGGCAGCAGGAGCTTTAAGAATTCAGCTTCTTGGGGATGCTTATTATTTTGGTAAACTTGTAAAGAAGGAGACTATTGGAGACCCTTTAAGACCTGTAGTTATTGATGATATAAAAAATGTTAATAAACTTATGTATACAGCTGCTATTTTAGGGCTTATTATATTTTCAGCTGTTAGATATTTAGGAGTGATTGTGCTATGAGAAAAATAGTTCATGGAGGGGATATTTATAGTAAAAGCCATATTCATAATTTACTAGACTTATCAGCTAATATTAATCCTTTAGGAATGCCAGATAAGGTTAAGAAAGCAATTATAGATAATATAAATAACTACGAAGCTTATCCAGATCCTTTATGTAGAGATTTAAGGAAAGCTTTATCTAATTATCATAATATTAATGAAGATTTTATTGTATGTGGAAATGGAGCTGCTGATGTTATTTTTAGATTAGTGTTAGCTTTAAAACCTAAAAAGGCACTTATTTTAGCTCCAACCTTTGCTGAATATGAAGAAGCTTTAAGCCTTAGTAATACTGAAGTTTCTTATTATGATTTAAAGGAAGAAAATAATTTTGAAATTCAAGAGGATGTGCTCCAAAGCATAAATAGTGATTTAGATATATTCTTTATGTGTAATCCTAATAATCCAACAGGAATAGCTTTAGAAAAAGATAAGGTTTTAAAAATAGCTGAAAAGTGTAAAGATAATAATGTACTTTTAGTTTTAGATGAATGTTTTTCTGACTTTTTAATTAATGAAGAGGAATATTCTTTTGTTCCTTATTTAAAAGACTATAAAAATGTTTTTATTCTTAAGGCTTTTACTAAAATGTATGCTATGGCAGGTATAAGACTTGGGTATGGATTATGTTCAGATTTAAGTTTTATAAGTAAAATAAGTAATATTGGACAGCCTTGGTCAGTTTCAACTGTAGCAGAAAAAGCGGGCTTAGCAGCTTTAGAGGAAACTGAATTTGTAGATAAGACTAAAAGTGTTATAAAAGAAAATAGAGAATACCTATTAAAGGAATTAAAGAAGTTAGGTTTTACTACTTATAAATCTATGATTAATTATATTTTATTTAAAAGTCCTATTATAGATTTAAAAACAAAAACTGAAAGATATGGTATACTCATAAGGTCATGCAGTAATTATAGAAATTTAGATGATAGTTTCTATAGAATAGCAGTTAAGTCACGTGAAAGCTCTGAAAGGTTTATTAATGCACTTAAGATGATAGTTAAGGAAGAAAATAAATGAAAATAATCATGGTTATTATAGATGGAGCTGAGGCTTCAGATTATAAAGACTGTACATATATAAATAAAGCTGATTTTAAGGGATACATAAATAATATTCCAAGAGGGAGAACCTCTGAAAGTCTTAGCTGCATTATGAATATGCTAAAGGTTCCACTTCAGTATATTCCAAAGGGCAGAGCCTTTTTAGAGTCCTTAGCAAAGGGACTTAATATAGGAGATAATGATATTATTTTTAGATGCAATAATGTGAGAGTAGAAGATAATATTCTTAAAGGTAACAAGATAGAAGATTTAAGTATTAGCTTTGGAAAGACTGGATATCTTTATTCTATGGATAGTTATAAGAATCTTTTAGTTCTTCATAATAAGAAGAATTTGATTCGGAAAATAAAAACCTATCCACCTCATGAGCATTTTGGAGAAAGTTTAAATAACATACTTCCAAGCTGTGAAGATAAAGATACAGAAGATTTTCTTAGAGATTTAATTTACAAGTATTCTATTTATCCCTGGGGAGAATCTATAAAGACTTTTGTGCCTTCTTTTGAAGAGATTAATGGTATTAAGGGAGCAGTAGTATGCAGTACTGAAATTGTTAAGGGCATTGCAAAGTCTCTTAAAATGTACTGCCCAGAAATTAAAAATACTACAGCTGATGTAGATACCAGCCTTGAAGAAAAGCTTTTGTGGACTTTAAAGCTTAAGGAAGATTATAACTTTGTACTTCTTCATATAAATGGAGCAGATGAGAGTGCTCATAGAAGAAATAAAAGAGAAAAGGTAGATTTTATAAAGAAAATAGATGAAATAGTAATAAAAGAAATTAGTGAAAAAATAGATGATAATACATGCCTTATAGTTACTTCAGATCATGGAACTTCAAGTGACTCTGGAGCACATTTAAAGGGGGATGTACCTTATTATCTATTTAATAAAAATGAGGAGGGAGAGTATTGGCTAAAAAGATAATGATACAGGGAACTGCATCAAATTCAGGTAAAAGTCTTATAGCAGCAGCCCTTTGCAGAATTTTTACTCAAGATGGATATAAGACTGCACCTTTTAAGTCTCAAAATATGGCTCTTAATTCCTTTATAACAGAGGATGGCTTAGAAATGGGTAGAGCTCAGGTTATGCAGGCAGAATGCTGCAGAATAAAACCTGATGTAAGAATGAATCCTATACTTTTAAAACCAACAAGTGATCAGGGTTCACAGGTTATTGTAAATGGTAAGGTTCTTCAGAATATGAAGGCAAGGGATTATTTTAAAATAAAGAAAAATTTAATTCCTGACATAATGAAGTCTTTTAATGAGCTTGAGGAAGAATTTGATGTTATAGTAATTGAAGGTGCAGGAAGTCCTGCTGAGATTAATTTAAAAAGTGATGATATTGTAAATATGGGGCTTGCTAAAATGGTGGATTCTAATGTCATCTTAGTTGGAGATATTGATAGAGGCGGAGTTTTTGCAAGTTTAGCTGGTACTATGCTTCTTTTAGATGAAGATGAAAGAGAAAGAGTTAAAGGTACTATAATAAATAAGTTTAGAGGCGATGTTGAGATTTTAAAGCCAGGTCTTGTTTCCTTAGAGGAAATAATTAAGGTTGATACTTTAGGTGTAGTCCCTTATTTAAATGTAGATGTTGATGATGAAGATAGTTTAAGTGATAGATTTACAAGAAAAAGTGTAGCTTCTTTAGTTGATATAGCTGTTATAAGAACGCCTAGAATATCTAATTTTACTGACTTTAATGCCTTAGAATACATAGATGGTGTTTCTGTAAGATATGTTTCAAGTGTTAAAGACCTTAAAGAGCCAGATTTAATAATTCTTCCAGGAACTAAAAATACAATGGGAGATTTATTATATCTTAGAGAATCTGGTCTTGAAGCTGCTATTTTAAAACATGCTGCAAAGAAAAGACCAGTCTTTGGTATATGTGGAGGCTATCAAATGCTTGGTACTGTTTTAAAAGATCCTTTAAACCTTGAACATGGTGGCTCTATGGCAGGGCTTGGACTTTTAGAGGGAGAAACTTTCTTTGAAGAGGAAAAGACTACAAGAAGAACTTCTGGCATAATAAACGAAGTTGAAGGAATTTTTAAAAATTTAAGTGGACTTGAATTTGAAGGTTATGAAATTCATATGGGTAATACTACCAATGATAAGGTAATAGTTAATAAGGACAATATATATGGTTCTTATATTCATGGGATTTTTGATAAAGAAGAGATTTCAAAAGTTATAATTGAAGCACTTTTAAAAGCTAAGGGCAAAAGTGTAGATTCTATAAAAACCTTTGATATGGAAAGTTATAAAAATGAACAATATGATATTTTAGCTTCAGAGGTAAGAAAAGCCTTAGATATGGATAAAATATATAAGATTATGAATTTAAAATAAAGGGTGATTTTTATGAAGGATAAGTTAGGACTTATTCACATTTATACTGGAGATGGAAAGGGCAAAACAACTTCTTCAGTAGGTTTAGCTGTAAGAGCATTAGGGGCAGGACTTAATGTTGTATTTTGTCAGTTTTTAAAGTCTGGAACTAGCTCAGAGCTTAATATTTTAAAGGACCTTGATAATTTAATTCTTGTTCAAGGTGAAGGCGTTAAGGGCTTTGTAAAATATATGAGTGAAGAAGAAGTTAAACATGTTACAAAGATGCATGATGAAATGCTACTTAAGTGTATTAGTTTATGTAAAGAAGGTAAATGTGATATGCTTATATTAGATGAGATTATGGCTGCAGTAAATTTAAATGTAGTTTCTTATGATGTTCTTTTAGATTTCTTAAGAAATAAGCCTGAAAATGTAGAAATAGTAATGACAGGAAGAAATCCTAAAGAAGAACTTATAGATTTAGCTGATTATGTATCAGAAATTCGAAAGATAAAACATCCTTTTGATGAAGGTATAAATGCAAGATATGGAGTAGAAAAATAGTATATGAAAATTGAAAATATTAAACCGCAAGATATAGAAAAAAAGAGTTTTGAAATAATAACTGAAATTTTAGGAGATAGAGTATTAGATGAAGAAAATGCTGATGTAATTAAAAGAGCTATACATACTTCAGCAGATTTTGATTATGCTGATAATCTTTATTTCAGTGAAGGAATAACTAAAAAATTAGTTGAAGCTATTAAAAATGGAGCAGATATTGTTACTGATACTCAAATGGCAAAGTCAGGTATAAATAAAACTTTATTAGCTAAACATGGTGGAGAAGTTCACTGTTTTATGTCTGATGAAGATGTGGCTAAAGAAGCTAAAGAAAGAGGAGTGACAAGAGCTATTGTAAGCATGGAAAAGGCAGCTAGGCTAAATAAACCTGTTATTTTTGCTATAGGGAATGCACCAACTGCTTTAATTAAGGTTGATGAGTTAATTAAAGAAGGTAAGGTAAGTCCTGTAGGGGTAATTGGAGTTCCTGTGGGGTTTGTAAATGTTATTGAATCTAAGGAGAGAATAATAAATTCTGGAGTTCCATGCATAGTTGCTAGAGGAAGAAAAGGTGGAAGCAATATAGCTGCTGCTATTGTTAATGCTCTAATTTACAAGCTTGGAAGAAATTAAGTTAAGGTAAGTGATAATAAATGAAACTGGGTTTAATTGGACTAAAAAGAGACATAGATATAAGTATTAGAGAAAAGTTTGCTTTTTCAGGTAAGAAAAAAGATGAAAAGTTAAAAGCTCTTTTAAGGGAATTTGAAGAAGCAGTTATTTTAAGTACTTGTAATAGAACTGAAATATATGTAAGTCATGATTTAGAAGATGATGAACTTTTGGATAAGGTATTTTCTATCTTAGGTTATGATGAAAGTTTAAAGAAATATGTTTTCCTTAGAGAAGATTATTATACCATAAAGCATTTATTTAGATTAAGTGCTGGTTTTCACTCTAAGATTTTAGGTGAAGACCAGATCTTAGGTCAAATAAGAAATGCTTATATGGATTCTTATGATATTGATGGTGTTTCTAAAAATTTAGGAAGGCTTTTTGAAAATGCCATAGCCTGTGGCAAGAAGTTTAGAACAGAGGCTAAGCTTTATGAAATACCTGTTTCATCAATATCTATTGTTACAGATATGTTTATACATAAAGATTTAAAAAAGATTATGGTACTTGGATATGGGGAAATAGGTAAGCTTGCCATAAAGTATCTTGAAAAAGGTGATTTTGAAGAGATATATCTTGTTCTAAGAGATATTAATAAAGCAAAGGGTATTGAAGACAACAGGGTTAAGGTTATAACTTTTAATGAGAAAAATAAAGTTATTAATGATATGGACGGTATAATTGGAGCTACTTCAGCGCCTCATTCAATTGTTTTAGAAAAGGATATAGAAGATGAAGGCAAAAAGATTTACTGCTTTGATATGGCAATTCCAAGGGATTTTGAAGAAGCTGTTTTAAGAAAAGAGAGAATTGAAGCTTATAATATTGATGAAATAAGTAAAATTGATGATGCTAATAAAAAGCTTAGAGAAGAGAGAATGAGAGAAAATGAGTATCTTGTTTATGAAGCTATAGAAGAATTTCAAGAATGGCTTAGAATACGTCAGATTTCAAATCAAATAAAAAAAATTAAGAGTAATGGTGACGAGATTTATAAGAGAAGACTTGAAAGTTTTAAGCATAAACGTCAAAATTCTGAAGATACAAAGTTAGTAGAAACTCTTTTAAAGAGTACATCAGATGTTTATGTACATAGGGCAATTAATCTTTTAAAGGAAGAGAAGCTTAAAGGAAGTGAAGGAGAGTGCTTAAAGATAATTCAAAAAATCTTTGCCCCAGAGGAGATAGGATAGACTACACTTTCCTTTCTCTTTTGTCTAATAAGATAAATGTAGGGATTATAGGTCTTGGAAAAGCTGGTATAATAAAAGCAAAACATTTTTTAAAGGAAAATGTAAAAGTTTCTATTATAGATAAGGAGCTTGCTTTAAAGGATTTAGAGCCTTTAAAGGAATTTAATAATTTTAAGGCAGAATGTAGAGAATATGAAAAGGACTTTATTTTAGATAAACATATAATAGTTATTGCTGTTAATGATGAAAAGGCACGAGAAAGAATAAAAAAAGACTGCGATGCTTTATCTAAAATTTATATAGATTGTACAAACTTTAAAGAAGGTATTGCTGCATTGCCTGTACAAAGGGAAACAGATAATATTATATTTGGGGTTAACACAAGAGGTGGTAATCCTAAAGCTTCTGTTATGTCAGCTAATAAAGCTTTAGAAATATTAAAAGATTATGATGGCTTTGTAGAACTTACTACATATTATAGAAATAAATTTAAGGAATATCCAGACTTAAAAGAGGATGCTTTAAAGTTTTTATTTTGTGATGATTTTTATTTCTTTTTTGAGAGAGGAAAAGCTAAAAAAGTTATGAAACTTTTTTATAATGAGGTGTAACTTATGGAAATTATTATAGCAACGAGAAAAAGTATTTTAGCTCAGATTCAGGCAGACTACGTTGGAGGTCTTATATCTGAATCGAAAGAAAATACATATAAAAAGCTTTTAGTAGTTACAGAAGGTGATAAGAGACTCGATGTAACTTTAGATAAAATAGGTGGAAAAGGCTTGTTTACAAAGGAAGTAGAACTTGCACTTTTAAATAAAGAGGCTCATGCAGCAGTTCATAGCATGAAGGATGTACCTTTTGATTTAATTAGTGAATTTGAAATAACAGCCATTCCTAAAAGAGAAGATGTTAGAGATGTTTTTGTTTCTAATTCAGATATTCATTTTGAAGAACTTAGAAAGGGCGCTAAAGTTGGAACTAGCAGCATAAGAAGAGGAGCACTTTTAAAGCAGCTAAGACCAGACCTTGAAATAGTACCTATAAGAGGTAATGTTCAAACTAGGTTTAAGAAAATGGAAGAACAAAATTTAGATGGAATGATTTTAGCTGCTGCAGGTCTTAAAAGACTTAATATGGAAGATAAGATAACTGATTATTTTGACCCTAAAGTATTTCTTCCAGCAGTTGGGCAAGGAGCACTTGGAGTTGAAACTTTAAAGAATTTTGAACATAAAGATATTTTTAAAGCTATTGACGACGAAGATGCAAGAATATGTGTTGAAGCAGAAAGAAGCTTTATGAAATCTTTAAATGGAGACTGTCACAGCCTAATAGGTGTTTATAGTACTTTATCTGGAAGTGACTTATATTTAGTAGGTACATATGAATACAATGGTGAAATTGTTAAGAAAGATATTTTAGGAAGCAGAGAAAATCATTTAGAGCTTGGAGAAGCTTTAGGACAAAAGATAAAAAGGAGGATTTAAGCTTATGGTATACCTTATAGGAACAGGACCTGGAGATGAAGAATTATTACCCCTTAAAGCAGTAAAAGCACTTAAAAAATGTACAGCTGTTTTATATGATAGATTAGGTGCAGGTAATATTTTAAATTACTTAAATGAAGATTGTGAAATTTACTATTGTGGTAAGGAACCTGGGGCTCACTATAAAACTCAAGATGAGATAAATGATACCTTAGTCAGACTTGCTAAAGAAGGTCATACAGTAGGAAGAATTAAGGGGGGAGACCCTTTTGTATTTGGAAGAGGAGGAGAAGAAATCTTAGCTCTTTTAGATGCAGGTGTAGATGAATTTGAAGTTATCCCTGGAGTTACGTCTCCAGTATCAGTTTTAAGCTATGCTGGAATTCCAGTCACTCATAGAGGTATAGCACAGGATTTTCATATTGTAACTGGTATGAGCAAAGGTACTTTAAATGTTAATTTTGAAGCTTTAGCTAAGGAAGATGGAACACTTATTTTTATGATGGGCCTTGGAAACTTAGGAAACATAGTGGGAAATTTAATTAAGTATGGAAAGTCTAAGGATACAAGGGCTGCAGTTGTAATGAAGGGAACTACTTCAAAGCAGAGATCTGTTACTGGAACTTTAGAAAATATAGAAGAAAGAGTTAAAGAAGCAGGATTTGTTTCACCATGTATAATAGTTGTAGGGGAAGTAGTTAAATTTAGTGATAAGTTTAACTGGTATGAAAAGAAACCTTTATATGGACATAACATCTGTATTACTCGCTCGAGAGACCAGTCTTACTCTTTAAAAGATAAACTAACTTCATTAGGAGCAGAGGTTACTCCAATTTATAGTTTGAAAATTGTAGATAAAAAGAGTAATCTAACATTAGTAAACCTTGAAGATTATAAGCATATAGTTTTAACTTCTGTTAATGCAGTTAAGATGTTATTTGCATTTATAAAGGAGAATAAAATTGATATAAGAAGCATTAAAGCAGACTTTTATTGTGTGGGAAAGGCAACAGCTAAGGCTTTAGAAGAAAACTTTATAATTCCAAAGCTTACATGTAAGGAGTTTTTAGCTTCAGAGCTTATTTCTGAATTAAAGGATATAATTAAGGTTAATGAAAAAGTATTATGGCCAACTTCAAGTATTGCTAAAAATGATATGAAAGAAGAACTTGAAAGCATTGGAACTATTGTAGATAGAGTTGATGTTTATGATACAGTATGTGGTGACTTATTAGATGAAAAGGTATTTGATGATGTAGATGAAGTTTTCTATACAAGTCCAAGTACTGTAAAGAATATGATTAAAATGCTTGGAGTAGAAAAGTTAAGAGGTAAAAAGGCCATTTCTATAGGACCTGTTACTTCTAAAGAACTTGCAAAAAACAATATAGACTATCTTGAATGCAGCAAACATTCAGAAGATGGCTTTATTGATGAAATTATAGATTTATTAAAATAAGGAAGTGTATTACTTTATGTTAAACAGAGGTAGAAGATTAAGAGCTAATAGCGCAATAAGAGATATGGTAAGAGAGACAACAGTTACAGCAAATGATTTAATTTATCCTATATTTGTTGTAGAAGGTGAAAACATTAAAAATGAAATATCATCTCTTCCAGGCTGCTATCATTATTCAATTGATAGATTAGATGAGATTATAAAGGAAGTTGAAGAATCTGGAGTTAAGGGAATACTTCTTTTTGGAATTCCTGATAAAAAGGATGCTTGTGGTTCAGAAGCTTTTGCTGAAGAAGGCATTGTTCAAAAAGCTATAAGAAGAATTAAGGAAATAAATGAAGATATTTATGTAATAACAGATGTATGTATGTGTGAATATACTGATCATGGGCACTGTGGAATTTTAGATGGACACAATGTTGATAATGATAAAACTTTAGAATACTTAGGCAAAATATCAGTTTCTCATGCAAAAGCTGGAGCTGATATGATTGCTCCTTCAGATATGATGGATGGAAGAGTTGGATTTATTAGAAATGCATTAGATGAAGCAGGATTTTATAATATTCCAATTATGAGCTACTCAGCAAAATTCTGTTCAGCTTTTTATGGTCCATTTAGAGATGCAGCAAATTCAGCACCTCAATTTGGTGATAGAAAGGGTTATCAAATGGATCCAACTAATAGACTTGAAGCCCTTAAGGAAGTTGAAATGGATATTAAAGAAGGAGCAGATATAGTAATGGTTAAGCCTGCTCTTTCTTATCTTGATGTAGTAAGAGAAGTTAAGAATAATACTAACCTTCCTGTAGCAGCTTATTCTGTAAGTGGTGAATATGCCATGATTAAGGCTGGAGCAAAGGCTGGACTTATTGATGAAGAACGTATAGTGTTAGAAACTCTTACTTCTATTAAGAGAGCTGGAGCTGATATGATTATTACTTATTATGCTTTATATGCAGCTAAGAGACTTTAATAATTGTGCTTTTAAAAAATAAGGATTCAAATTTTTGATATAATCCCACTTAAGTAGACAGATGAAATAATTAAATTTATCTATCTATGAAGGTGGGATTTTATTATGCCAAGAAAATTAATATTCATATCCATTATCTTTTTCTGTCGTATAGTCAGTAAAAAGTGTTATTTATTTCTAAAATTACTGAAAACTTAAAATAAGCTAATATTTATTGGTATAAATAAAAGATTTTTTAGTTATTTTATGAAGCCTTTTGTTATTTTACGACAGCCTATATTTCTTCAAGAAGCAATAATATACTTTTAAGATAATAGTGTTGAAAACAATAAAATCTTTTTATATAATTCTTGATAACTTGTGTACATAATTTAGATTGAAAAAAGGCGAGAATTATTTTATATAAGCTTTGGGTATATTTTATTGAAGCTTATTGAACTTACGTGTTTATTTTCAACTATGGTATTTTAAATTACAGATAGAAGCTTTTAAGCTTTTAATGTTTGTTAATTTAATAAAAAGGAAATTTTGGGTAAATAAATTTAATAATATTATTTAATAAGTTGTTAAATTAAGAAGTTTAGGCTGTATCAAAATTTTGATACAGCCTAAATTTCGCATGTTAAATCATCTCCAATTTCCTGATGAACATTTTCTCCTAAATCATAAATTTTATCTTTCTCTAATTTATCAAAATATTCTGTAGGTTTAGTAAGTATTTTTCATTTTCATTGTATTCGTCAAAGCCATATAAGTATCCAATTGAAGCTTTTTCAACACTAGTATGAGAATGACATTCTATATTTTTTTTAATTGCATCAGAGACAACAATAACTTCATATAAATCTTTATTAGTACTTTGATTACATAGAGAAAGCAAAGACAGTTCTAATAACTTACTTCTGTTATAGGTAGATACTATAACACTAACTTTGTAGTTATTCCACATATAAACAACTCCGTTTATTAAAAATATCTAAATGCGAGTATAACATATCAGTGAAAAATTACAAATAAAAGGTGTATTGGGATAAAAAGAAAAGTTAAGATGCCGAAAACAGTAAATGAGATAAGATGAGAATTATTGTATTTAATGATCACTTTAATTGTAGTCATTAAATTATCAAAAGTTTTATTTGAGAGTAGTTACGGGAAGTAGATATGTGGTAAAATTAATATTAAATTAGAACTATTCCTTAAATATAACATTTTCTTGCAAAAACCAAAGAAATAATATAACATTAGAGTAACAATAAGCAATAAATAAGCTAGTTTAAGGAGGAAAAATATGTTTTCACAAGAAATGTATGGACTAGGGAGCACTGGTTCATCAATAAGAAGAGTAGCTGGAGAAGCAGCTAAGAGAAAAGCAGAAATTGGAGAAGAAAATGTTTTTGATTTTAGTTTAGGCAATCCTAGTATTCCTGCACCAGAAATCGTTAAGAAAACTTTAATTGAACTTATAGAAAATGAACATGAAACTATTCATGGATATACTGCAAATAAAGGAGATGCAGAAGTTAGAAAGTCAATAGCTGATTATATTAACAAAACTAACAATACTACTTTAACAGCTGAAAATATTTATATGACAGTTGGAGCATGTGCATCTTTAAGTATTGCTATTAAAGCTGTTGCTGTGGAAGGTGATGAAATAATTACTTTTGCACCATTTTTCCCAGAGTATAGAGTTTTTGTTGAAGGCTGCAAGGCTAAATTAGTTGTAGTTATGCCTAATATGGATAACTTCCAAATTGATTTTAATGCTTTTGAAAAGGCTATAAATGAAAAGACTAAGGCCGTTATGATAAACTCTCCTAATAATCCATCAGGAGTTGTTTATACTGAAGAAACTATTAAAAAGTTAGCAGACCTTTTAAATAGAAAATCAAAGGAATATGGACATGCAATTTACTTAATTGCAGATGAACCTTATAAAGAAATTGTTTATGATGGAGAGGTTCCATGCTGTTTAAATTACTATGATAATACTTTTATCTGTTATTCATACAGTAAGTCTTTATCACTTCCTGGTGAACGTATTGGATATATTGCAGTTTCTGATAAAATGGAAGAATCAGAAAAGGTATATCTTGCATGTTGTGGAGCTGGAAGAGCTTTAGGATATGTTTGTGCACCAGCATTATTCCAAAAGCTTGTAGCTAAACTTCAAGGAGTAACTGTTGATGTAAATATTTATAAGAAAAATAGAGACTTAATACTAAGTGGTTTAACTAAGATAGGTTATGAATGTGTAAAACCTGATGGAACATTCTACTTATTTGTTAAGACTTTAGAAGAAGATGCAGAAGAATTTAGTAAGACGGCTGCAAAGCTTAACTTATTTGTAGTTCCAGCAGATCCATTTGGATGTCCTGGTTATGTAAGAGTTTCTTACTGTGTTAAACCAGAAACTATAATTAATTCACTTCCTAGATTTGAAGAATTATATAATCAGTATAAGTAATATATAGCTTCTAGACCATACCAATCTATTTTTGGTATGGTCTTATTTTTTTAATGTGATTTATGAATTTTATTGAGGATAATATTATAATAATAAAGGTATAGAAATTATTTAAGGAATGATTTATGAAAAAAGTTTTATATTTACTATGTGTGGTTACGTCTTTATTTTTAGTAGGTTGTGCTTTTATCGACAATAATAAAGATGTAAGTGATGAAAGCTCTAGTCATATTTCCTTAAAAGACAAAAAAGAGGATATGTTAAATAGAGCTGAAAAATTAAAAAATCAATATGATGTGAATAAAGCTGTAGAAGTACTTAAAGAAGATGAAATATTAGCAAAAGATGAGGAGTTAGAATTAAAGATAGAAGAGTATGAGGAATATAAAAATACTTTTAAAAAGTATAATGGAGATATTAATCATATATTCTTTCATAGCTTAATTGTTTATCCTGATTTAGCCTTTGATAGTATTGGACACGATGCAAATGGCTATAATATGTGGTTTGTAACTGTAGATGAATTTAAAAATATGCTTCCAAAACTTTTAGAAGATGGCTATGTTTTAGTTGATATTACTGAAGTTTATAAGAAGGATTCTTCAGGTAAAACTGTAAGACAGGATATTTATCTTCCAGAGGGAAAAAAGCCTCTTATAATTTCTCAAGATGATGTTAATTATTATGATTATATGAAACTTGATGGATTTGCTGAAAGACTTGTTCTTGATGATGAAAATAGGGTTTCAACTCTTGTTAAAAATAAAAATAATGAAGAAGAAGTAACAAGAGATGGAGATTTAGTACCCATAGTAGATGATTTTGTTTTAGAGCATCCAGACTTTTCTTATCATGGAGCTAAGGGAACTTTAGCTGTTACTGGTTATGAAGGAGTTTTAGGTTATAGATTAGATTCTGAAGAAAATAAAAATGAAGCTATAAGGGTTTCAGAAAAGCTTAAAGAAGAAGGATGGACTTTTGCAAGTCATTCTTATACTCATAATGGTGATGGATATTTTCAAGGAGTTCAAGATTATAATAATTTAAGAAGTGATTTTACTAAATGGCATGATCAGATTGAGCCTATAGTAGGTAAGACAAATGTATTTATTTCACCTTTTGGAGCTGATTTAGAAGGAGATAATATTAATCTTGTTTCAGAGTTTGGTTTTGATATTTACTGTAATGTGGGAAGAGTACCTGAAAATAGGTATGTAGGTAATCTTTTAATTACTCCTAGATATAATATTGATGGGTATTCTTTGGCTTATTGTAAAGATAGTTTAGTCAAGTCATTTTTTAATGCAGATTTAGTTTTAAAGCCTGGGGTAAGGCCTGTTTTAAGAGTAGAGGAATAATTTTAAAAGATAAAGGGAATAAGTATGAATATATATTATGATTTGAGGTGATTTTCATATTTAGAGTGAAGAAAACTTTTAGTTTTTTAATATTATTCATAGGTTTTATCCTTATATTCCCTGTAATAAATATACCAGAGAAGATATATGCTAAGGATATATATTTATTTGAAAAAGGATATAAAAATGAATATATATACATTAATAATATACCTATTGATGTTTTTGTTTCCTACAGCTATGAAGAAGAAAAGAATGATGGATATTCTACTAGTACTAAAAGGGTTGTAAGTGTTGATTCTGTAAGTGCTGTATGTAAAGATAGTGAATATGGAGGCTTTTTATATGCCTCATCAAGCTACAGTGGAATTTCTATACACATAAATGTTTATGGTACCTTAAGACATAAGTCTGATACTGATAAAAATATTGTTGTTAGTGAGGACTATTATTTTGATATTTAAGAAAAAATATTATTTTTCTTTTATACAGAAATCTATGTTTATACTAGACATAGATAAAAAGAAGATATAATTAGATTTTTTAAAAGTAATCTAATTATATCTTCTTTTGTTTCTGGCTTTTTGAAAAAAGCTATCTTAATTTGGAATTTTTAACTATAATTCAACTTCTCTTTCAGGAATAGTCATCTTTATAGCTTCTTCTATTTCTTCAAGTTTTGTAAAATCCTTAGGATCTACAAACATACATGTATATCCTTTTTCAGCAGCTCTACCACATCTTCCAATTCTATGTATATAGCTTTCTGGGGTTTCAGGAATATCATAATTATAAATATGGTCAACACCTGAAATATCTATTCCTCTAGCTGCTACATCTGTAGCTATTAAGTATTGTATCTTAGCATCTCTAAAGTTTTTCATTATTCTTTCACGCTTATTTTGAGGTACGTCACTGTGAATTTTTGCACAATTAAAACCATCTCTTGAAAGTCCTATTTCTAAGTTGTCAGCTCTTCTTTTTGTTCTACAGAATATAAGAGCTAAAAATGGATTGTCTTCATTTAAAACCTTTTTTAGGGAATCTTGTTTCCATCTGTCTGTAGTTTTAACAACTTCTTGTTTTATATTATCTAAAGTAATACTTTCTTTTTTAATTGAAACTACTTTAGGATCATTCATATATCTATAAGCTAACTTTTTAACCTTTGAGTCCATAGTTGCTGAGAAGCAAAGCATTTGATGTTTTTTAGAACAATACTTTTTAATATCCTCAACTTCATTTTTAAAGCCCATTAAAAGCATTTGGTCAGCTTCATCAAGAACAAAAGTCTTAAGCTTTGAAAGATTAACAGAACCTCTCTTTAAATGGTCTAGAAGTCTGCCTGGTGTAGCTATTATAAGATGAATAGGACTTCCTTTAAGTTTTTTTAGCTGAGAGCCTATATCTTTTCCACCATAGGCTGCAAGAATATTTATATTTTTAACTTCCTTAAGTTTTTCACATTCATTATAAATTTGAATAGCAAGCTCTCTTGTTGGTGTTAATATTAAAACTTCTGTATTTTTTGATGACTCATTTATGTTTTCAAATACAGGAAGAATAAATGCTAAGGTTTTACCTGTTCCAGTTTGAGCTTCTGCAATTAAATCATCTCCTGCTTTAATAAAAGGGATTGCTTCTTCTTGAATAGGTGTTGGTGCTTTTATACCTTCTTTAAATAATTTATTTTCAATATCTTTACTAATTCCTAAATCTCTAAAATTCATATTTTCAGCCTTTCTTATCACTTTTTAAAACTCTTATATAATAACATAGACTTAATATTTTTACTAACATAGTTACAAAATTTCAATCATAAAATTAAGTGAGATACTATTTTTTGGGAGTGATTTTTATGGAGCTTATATGTACAATTGGACCTAAAGTTAAAGGGAAAGATGATATAGAAACTTATATAAAATGTGGTATGACCATGCCTAGATTTAACTTTTCTCATGTATATTATGAAAGGTTTGACTCACTCCTAAAATCTTGTACTAATATGAAAAATATAATGGGGGACTTAAGGGGAAATAAAATAAGAATTTCAAATAAGTTTAAGGGAGAAACTAAGGTGGCTCATGGCTCTAAAATAGCCTTTTGTTTAGAAAAGGATTATGAAGAACTTTTTTATAGTAATATTCATCATTTAATTGTTCCTATATCTTATGAAGGAAGCTTTAAAGATTTTGAAAAAGTATCTTGCTTTTATATGAAAGATGCTACTATGAAGTTTAAAGTTAAAAGAATATTTCCAAAATTTATTTCAGCTATAACAACTAATGGAGGAATTTTAAGGGCAGAGAAAGGAATTAATGCTCCAGGTCTTGATAGAAGCAATTTAAGTCTTACAAGTAAGGATAAATATGATATTGACTGGGGAATACAGAGAGGTATTAATATTTTTGTTTTATCCTTTGTAATAAGTAAAGATAATGTTTTAGAGCTTAGAAATTATATTAATGAATCAAGAAGGAAAAATGGCATTAAGGAAAAAATAAAGGTTTATTCTAAAATTGAGTGTCAAGAAGGGTATGAAAACTTTGAGGAGATTTTAAAGGTAAGTGATGGCATAATTTTAGGAAGAGGCGATCTTAAGGGTGAGATGAAAATTGAAGAAATTCCAATTGTTCAGGAGAGCTTGGTTAAAAGAATGAAAAAGAGCAGAAAGAATTTTTTTATAGCAACCTATCTTCTTGATTCTATGACAAGGTTTAGGGAGCCTTCGCCTGGAGAAATTATTGACATATATGAAATGTGCAAAAATAAAGTTAATGGAGTTATACTATGTACAGAGCTTACAGTAGCTAAAAGACCTGAAAAAATTATCTTTGCTATGAATAAGTTTATAAAGGAGTTTAATTTTTAGTACCCTTGTTTAATTTTCTATAGCGTGATAACCTTTATAAAGGCAATTTTTTATTAAGGAATGATTGAATTATGAATTTTACAGCAATAGATTTTGAAACAGCTAATGAAAAGAGAAACAGTGCTTGTTCTATTGGTATAACAAGGGTTGAAAATAATAGAATTGTTGATGAGAAGTACTTTTTAATAAAGCCTCCAGAGATGAGGTTTGTTCCTCAAAATATATGGATACATAATATTCTGCCTGAGGACGTTATAAATGAAAGAACCTTTGATGAAATATGGCCTGAGATTAAGGAATATTTTGAAGGAGAATTAGTTGTATCTCATAATGCTTCCTTTGATTTTAGTGTTTTAAGAAGTCTTTTGGATACATATAATATAGAATATCCTTTTCTTAAGTATGCTTGTACAGTAATACTTTCACAAAATCATATTGAAGATGTTAAAAACCACAAGCTTAATACTATGGCAGAGTATGTGGGACATGAGTTTAATCACCATCATGCAGGAGAAGATGCCGTGGCCTGTGCAAAAATTATGATTTATATATGTGAAAAACTTGGAATTAATGATTATGTTTCTCTTAATTTAAAGGGTGGACTTACTTTGGGAGAAATTTATGAAAAAGGGTATACTCCTTGTTCTTCTTTAATAAAGAGAAAGAATGTAATTACTAAGAAGGAAGCTTTAAAGGAAGTATCTTTAGACTTAGAATCTAATTACTTTAGAGACAAGGTTTTGGTGTTTACAGGTCCCCTTGAGTCTATGAAAAGATATGAAGCATCAGAGATTGTATACAGACTTGGAGGAAGTGTAGGTTCTAGTGTAACTAAGAAAACTCAGGTTTTAGTAACTGGTATAAAAAATAGAGAAAGAATGGATCTGAAATATAAAAGTACAAAGCTTAGAAAGGCTGAAAGGCTTATTTCAGAGGGACAAGAAATTGAGATAATAAGTGAAGAGGAATTTTTGAGACTTACAGGACTTAGATAAGGTTTTATTTTTCTATACTGTTATTTTCTCTTTTTATATAGTAAAATAAATGAGACAAAGATAAGGAGGCTTAGAAATTTTGAGTAATGTAATTATTATTGGTGCAGGTCCTGCGGGTATGATGGCAGCAATGACGGCTGCTTTAGAAGGTCATAAATGTACTTTGCTTGATGGAAATGAAAGAATAGGAAAAAAGCTTTTTATTACAGGCAAGGGAAGATGTAATGTTACTAACGCTAAGGACATTTCAGAGTTTTTTGATTACATACCAGGAAATCCTCACTTTTTATATAGTGCCCTTTATTCATATACAAATGAAGATACCATGAATTTTTTTGAATCAAAGGGAATAAAGTTAAAGGTAGAAAGAGGGGACAGAGTGTTCCCAGCTTCAGATAAATCATCTGATATTATTAGAGGACTTGAAATGGGTTTGAAAGAAAATAATGTAAAAGTTCTTTTAAAACATAAAGTTACTGATATAATATGCGAAGATAAAATGATAAAAGAAATTATTGTTAATGGCTCAAAGAGAATGAAAGCTGATTATTTTATAATAGCAACTGGAGGAGCATCTTATCCCTTAACAGGTTCAAAGGGTGAGGGTCAAAGGTTTGCTAAAAAGGCTGGTCATAAAATTATACCTTTAAAACCTTCTTTAGTTCCTATAGAAATTGAAGAAGAATGGGTGAAAAATATAAAAGGTCTTACTCTTAGAAATGTTTCAGTAAACATCAAAGATGGCAAAAAGAGCCTTTATAAAAAACAAGGTGAAATGAAGTTTATGAGCTATGGAGTTACAGGTCCTATTATTTTAAGTGGAAGTAGGTTTGTAAAAGATAAAAAGTATACTATGACTATAGATTTAAAACCTGCTCTTGAAATAAAAGAACTTGATAAGAGAGTTCAAAAAGATTTTCAAAAGTACTTAAATAAGGAATTTAAAAATTCTTTAAATGAACTTCTTCCAAGGGATCTTATTCCTATTATAATAGAACTTTCAGGTATTAAAGAGGATAAGAAAGTAAATGAAATTACTAAGGAAGAAAGAAGAAGACTTGTAGATACTATTAAGGGAATTAACCTTACTATTAAGGGGTTAAGACCAATTGAAGAGGCAATAGTTACCTCAGGTGGAGTTGATACCTTAGAAATAGACCCTTCTACAATGAAGTCGAAAATAGTTAATAATCTTTCTTTTGCAGGTGAAGTAATTGATATAGATGCATTTACTGGAGGATATAATGTTCAAGTAGCATTATCTACTGGGTTTATTGCAGGAAGAAATATTTGACTTGTAGAAAATAGTAAAAAATTATATAATTTAATGAGAGTTAAAAAAAGAAAGGTGGAAATTCACTTTGAAAATATGTGTAGCTATTGATGGACCTGCAGGAGCAGGAAAAAGTACTATTGCAAAGCTGGTAGCTAAAAAGTTTAACTTAATGTACATAAATACAGGTGCTATGTACAGAGCAGTAGCATTAAAATCAAAAGAAAATAATTTAAATCCTGAAAATGTTGAAGAAATTTGTAATATTATAAAAGATATGAAGATGAAATTCGAAAACGATGACTTAATTTTAGATGGCGAAAATGTTCAGGATAAAATAACTATGCCAGAAGTAAGTTCAATGGTATCTGCTTATGCATCAATTCCAGAAGTAAGAAAGATTCTTGTTTCTCTTCAAAGAGATATGTCAAAAGAATTTGATGTAATTATGGACGGGAGAGATATTGGTACAGTAGTATTAAAGGATTCACCTTTTAAATTCTTCTTAACAGCTTCACCAGAAGAAAGAGCTGAAAGAAGATATAAAGAACTTTGTGATAGAAATGTAGAATGTAGTTATGACAAAATATTAGAGGATATAATAGAAAGAGACTATAAAGATACTCACAGAGAAACTGATCCTCTAAGAAAAGCAGATGATGCTATAGAAATTGATACAACTGGATTAAACATTGAGGAAGTAACAAATTTAATTTGTGAAAACATAAAAAAGAAGCTTTAATATAAATTTATATAAAGCTTTAGGAGAAGAGTTATGCGAAGTGTAAAATTAGCTAAAAATGCTGGTTTCTGCTTTGGCGTTCAACGTGCAGTAGAATCAGCACTTAATATACAAAAAGAATATAATAAGAGAATCTATACTTTAGGACCTTTAATTCATAATAATGATGTGGTTAAGTACCTAGAAGACAACAACATATTTGCTGTTGATATTAAAGATATTGATACTTTAGAAAAAGGTGATGTTGTTGTAATTAGATCTCATGGGGTAGGTAAGAAGACTATAGATCTTCTTAATGAAAGAGAATTAGTTGTTAAAAATGCAACATGTCCATTTGTTACTAAAATTCAAAAGAAAGTTCAGGAATTTTCTAATGAAGGATATGGAATAGTAATTTTAGGAGATAAAAATCATCCTGAGGTTATTGGAATAAACGGATGGTGTGATGATAATGCAATAATAACAAAAGATGGTTCTCTTCCAGAGAATCTACCAGAGAAAGTATGTGCAGTATCACAAACTACTGAGAAAAAACAAAATTGGGATAATACTATTGAAAATTTAGAAAATAGTCAGGTCGAATTTGAAACATTTAATACAATTTGTCTTGCAACAGATGAAAGACAAAAGAGCGCTTATGAGTTGTCTAAAGAAGTAGATGCAATGATAGTTGTAGGTGGAAAGAATAGTTCTAACACAACTAAGCTATACCAAATTTGTAAGGGTAATTGTGAGAACACTATTCATATAGAAAATTCCTCAGAATTAACTGATGAGTTTATAAATAATAAGAATTTTAATAAAATTGGAATTACAGCTGGTGCATCCACACCAGATTGGATAATTAGGGAGGTTTTTAAGATTATGCAAGATACTGTTAACAATAATGATGAACAACTAAAGATGATGGAAGAAATGGATAAGAGATTCAGAATTGGTGACGAAATTGAAGGTGAAATACTTTCAAAAAATAGAGACGAAATAGTAGTTTCTCTAGTAGGATACAAATCTGATGCAGTTATTCCATTTAAAGAACTAACAGCTAAGGAAGAACCAGAAAAAATGGCTGAAAGACTTAATGTTGGTGACACAATAAAGGCTAAGGTTGTTAATTTAAGAAATAATGATGGATACGTAGTATTATCAAGACTTGAATATGAAAAGAACGAAGCTTTCGAAGCTTTACAAAAATTATTTGATGAAGGAACTATCTTCGAAGTTAAGGTAGACGAAGTTAAGGAAAAAGGATTAGTTGCACATTATAATGGTGTAAGAATATTCATTCCTGCATCTCAAATAGATACAAAGTTTGTTGATAATAAGGAATCATTTAAAGGTCAAACTTTAAGAGTTAAACTTATAGAATTCTCAACAGGAAGATTCAACAAGATAATAGCTTCAAGAAGAGTTATATTAGAAGCAGAACAAGCTGAAAAGGAAGAAAAAGCATGGGCTTCATTTAATGTAGGGGATGTAGTTAAAGGTGAAGTTAAGAGATTTACTAACTTTGGTGCATTCGTTGATGTTAATGGTGTTGATGGATTACTTCACTTATCACAAATCTCTTGGAGACATGTAAATAAGGTTGAAGATGTATTAAAGAAAGGTGATATAATCGATGTTAAGATTATAGATCTTGATAAAGATGTTAAGAAACTTTCTTTAAGCATTAAAGAATTAACTCCAGAACCATGGTCAAATGCTAAGGAAAAATATCCAGAAGGATCAGTAGTACTTGGTAAAGTAGTAAGATTAAATGACTTTGGTGCATTTGTTGAATTAGAAGCTGGTGTAGATGGACTTGTTCATATCTCAAAGATAAGCCATGACAGAATAGAAAAACCATCAGACGTTTTATCTGTAGGTCAAGAAGTTAAGGCTGTAATTCTTTCAGTTGATGAAGAAAACAAGAGAATAAGCTTAAGCATGAAAGATGTATAGAATATAATTGCTTATATAATAGTAATTATTTTATTAAACTCCCCATATTAATTTATAGGGAGTTTTTTTCTTAGTGTTTGGAAATGAGGTTTTTTAAGGTTATGATAAGAGTTGAAAAATTAAGTAATGATAATTTTAAAGATTTTTCTAATTTATTAGAAGAAGCAAAAAGTAAAAATGAATACTTAAGGGACTTTTTTAGGTTTTATGATAACAAATCCTTTATATTTAGATACATAGTAAGAAAGATGGTTTATATTATAAAGTATAATGAAATTTATATAGGTTATATATGGATAGAATCTCCTTCTTATGAAAGTAGCAAAGCAGCTGATATATATATCAAGGAAGAATATATAAAATACTTTACAGGAAAGCTTTTACTCATTTTAAAAACAGAAATTGTTACTCTTGAATGTTTTGAAAATGAATATTCAAGAAAAATTTTAAAGGCTTTAGATATGATTCCTATAAGAAAAACATATTTAATGAAGCTTGAAAATTATAAAGAAGAACCAATTAAGCTTTCAGAGAATTTAAGTTTTAGTATTTATAAAAAGAGAAAAGATGCTTTAGCTAGATGCAATGTTCAAAATAAAATTTTTTTTAGTAATGCCAGAGTTCCTTTAAATATTGAGGATATTTACTATGATGAAAAACAAGATTATTTTTTAGATAATCTTTCTTTATTCTTAAAATATGGAGAGAAAGAGATTGGATATGGACAGATAATTTATTCTGGAAATATGAATTTAATAGTTAACTTTGGAATTATTGAAGAGTATAGAGGAAAGGGCTATGGAAGGCTTTTAATAAATAAGCTTATACAACTTGCTTTTAAAAACAATATTAAAGATTTATATATAAGAGTTGATACCAATAATAAGGCTGCTCTTAATTTATATGAAGATATGGGCTTTAAGACTATAGGAAATTTTCTTGTGTGGATGTGGGCCAAAGATACTAATTTTCAAAAAATGGTATGAAATTAAGGAAATATACTTTTAAACTATATTATATGGGGTTTAAAAGTATATTTCCTTAAATTTTATTTATTTAACTTTTCTTTAAATTGAGCAAGATTAATTGGATTAAAAGCAATAACATCAGTACAGTGAATTGTTATTTCTTCAAGATCTACAGTGTTATTGTTTCCATATATAACGGTAGCATCTTCAAGAACTACTAAACTACCATCTCCGATGATTTCAAGTTCTTCATCTTCATTTTGCTCATGAAAAATATCTACATACTCTGTTTTATAATCATTAACTAATTCTGCTGCATGAGGTATATCTGTTTCAGAATATACAGGAACTATTTTTCCTATAATCATACCAAAGCTAGTCATAATCATAGCGCCATCAAAGTCAGATTTATTTTTTGAAGCTTCTAATAGTGCTGATAAACCTTCCATATTTAAGTATTTTGATGAAACTTTAGCCAATATATTCACCTCCATTTCTTTTTATTAATACTATAATAACACTAAATAAGTTTTTTTCAAAACATTTTATGTAAAAAAAGAAGGGAAATGGAATTCAATATAGAATTGTATCATTGGGGTGGTATTATGAATGATAAAATTATAAAGGTTAAGCTTATGGGAGAGGATGAGGAAATTACTTTTAGCATTGAAGGAAATACTACATATAATATAGCTTCATCACAAATGTATAATATGGAACACTGGCTTAATACTGAATCTGTATCTATTATGGTTACTTGCAATAATGGTAATAAGGTGGGGCTTAATAAGTTTAATGTTCAATATGCTGAAATATTAAATATATAGAAAAATTATTTGGGGCTATCGTACTAAAGATAATATGATGGTATAAGAAGCTACTTTTGCCTATCATGAAGAAGATTATAAAAGAAAACTAATTCCTTAGTATAAAAAATAAATCCTAACATTAAAAGTTAGGACTTATTTTTTAGTTTTTTTATATTTAATTTTAGCTGCTTCCTTTACTAAAATTTTATATTCATTATATATATTTACAAGGTCTATAATAGTGTTATTTAATAGTAAACTAAAGCTTTTATAGAAGGATGGATATTTAGTTTTTATATAGGATAATAGAAGCTTTTTTTCTTTTGAAGTAGATACTGCAGGAAATCTAGGGATTTTTAAATATTTTTCTTTTGCCAACATTTCTGGAGTCATAAAAAAGTAATTCATAAAGTTATAAGACTCTTTTCTTTTACTTTCTTCATCATAAATATAAGCTCCATTAGAATCAAGCTTTATTCTATCAAAGTTTATTACACCAGCTTCGTAAGGTTTTTTATTTAAGGTGCTATAATAAATATATATAAGAAGAACTTCTTTATTACCTAGTTTAGGCATTGGTTTATATGTATAATTTCTTGACTTAGGGATTTTATATATGTTATTTTCGTAAATATAAAGGTATTTACATCCAGGCATAGAATTCATTCCTTCCTTTGGTGAAAATTATATTTCTATTATGAACAAATGTACGTATTATATTCACAGTTTCAAAATTTTGAAATGAATAGTAACTTTTTAATAGACAATAATTAACTAGTATATTTTTCATTTATTATTAATCTAATATGTGATATAATACTTTAAGTTAGATTTAAAAATGGAGGAAGCTTATGTCAGAAAATAAGAATTTAAAATATTATATAGAAACATGGGGATGCCAGATGAATGAAGAAGATTCAGAAAAACTTTCTGGTATGCTTAAGTCTATTGGATATACAAGAACAGAAGAAAAAGAAGAAGCATCAATAATTCTTTTCAATACATGCTGTGTTAGAGAAAATGCAGAAAATAAGGTGTTTGGTAACTTAGGAAACCTTAAGAAAATGAAAAAGAAGAATCCTGACTTAGTAATAGGTATATGTGGATGTATGATGCAACAAAAAGGAATGGCAGATAGAGTATTAAAGGAATTCCCATATGTTGATATTATATTTGGTACACATAATTCGCATAAATTCCCTGAATACTTACAAAGAGTTAAGGCAGAACACGTTCAAATTAAAGAAATATTTGATAAGGAAACTGAAATTGTTGAAGGAATTCCAGTTGATAGAGAAAGTTCTGTTAAAGGATTTGTAACTATCATGTATGGTTGTAACAATTTCTGTACATACTGTATAGTTCCTTATGTTAGAGGAAGAGAAAGAAGCAGAAAACCAGAAGATGTTGTAAAGGAAATTGAAGAGTTAGTTGCTAAAGGATATAAGGAAGTAACTTTACTTGGACAAAATGTTAACTCTTATGGTAAAGATCTTGATGGAGAATGTAGCTTTGCTGAACTTTTAAGAAAAGTTAATGAAATTGAAGGTCTTGAAAGAGTTAGATTTATGTCATCACATCCAAAGGATTTAACAGATGATGTTATATCAGCAATTAAGGAATGTGACAAGCTTTGTGAACAAGTTCACCTTCCAGTTCAAAGTGGTTCAGATAGAATTCTTAAATCTATGAATAGACACTATGATAGAGAAAAATACTTAGAGCTTATAAGAAAGATTAAAAAGGAAATCCCAGGATGTTCAATAACAACTGATATCATTGTAGGATTCCCAGGAGAAACTGAAGAAGACTTTGAAGATACATTAAGTTTAGTAAAGGAAGTAGGATATGATTCAGCATTTACTTTCATTTACTCAAGAAGAAACCATACTCCAGCTGATAAGATGGAAGATCAAATTGAAGATTCAGTTAAACATGAAAGATTCAATAAGCTTGTTTCAGCTGTAAATGAATCAGTTATAAGAATAAACAAGGAATTTGAAGGTAAAACTGTAGAAGTTCTTGTTGAAGGACAAAGTAAAAATGATGAAACAAAGTACACTGGAAGAACTAGAAATGGACATTTAGTTAACTTTGAAGGTGATGATAGTTTAATTGGTAAGCTTGTAGATGTTAAGATAGTAAGGGCTCAACCATTCTCACTTATAGGTGAAGTAGTTAAGTAGTTTTTAAACTATTATTATAAAAGAGCAGCCTCTGTTTTTAGGGGCGGCTCTTTTATAATTTAGTAAACTTGGTTATATAAGTGGAATAAACTTATTAAGGAGGAAGTCTATAGTTAATGAAAAGGTGTACAAATGTGTTTAAAAATGTCAATGTGTACCCGAGAGGTGAGGTTAACATGAATAAACATATAACTAATTATAAACCTAAAGACTTTGCAGAATTACTAGGTGTAAGTGTGAAAACTTTACAACGTTGGGATAGAGAAGATATATTAAAAGCCAAAAGAACTCCAACAGATAGAAGGTACTATACTTATGACCAGTATTTAGAGTTTAAAGGTATCAGTAATATTACTACAGATAGAAAAATAGTAATTTACACAAGAGTTTCTACAAATGGACAGAAAGATGATTTGAAAAATCAAGTTGAGTTTCTTCTTAACTTTACATC
>NZ_FPBY01000112.1 GCF_900116755.1 Clostridium sp. DSM 8431 | reverse complement strand
TTTAATAAAAGATATTTAAACATACGAATTGGATCTATAGCATTTCTACCATTATTAGAACAATATTTATTAGAAAGTTCGTCATAAACAAATGAAAAGTCAATTAATTCATTAATTTTTCTCAGCATATTGTCTTTGGGAACAACCAAATCATAAATTCCTGTATATTCACTTAAAATCATTGTTTCTTGCTTTTTTATCACTCTAATCACCCTTATTATTTAATAAATTAAGTATAACATAAAAAGCCCAAAAGATTGTTGAATAACAATCTTTTGGACTTAATTTTCCGAAGGGCACTTTTTCAGTGCCCTTCTAAAAAATAGTGCTCTTTTTTAGATGTAAAACATATACTATTAGTGAGAGAAATTACAAAAAGTGTATACTATTTTTAACTACAAAAATAAGAAAAGGGGATTAGAATTATGAGTGCAATTAACCCTTCAACTATAATTTATGCAGTAGTTATACTAAGTATTTTGTTAATTCCAATTAGAATATCATTTTTTATTTTTTCCCTTATTCAATCCTTAAAAAATAGAAGGTAAAATAGGGCTTAAGTTAATTGTTATAGGTGTATAGAGTTTTATCTATACGCTTTTTTGATTTTTAAAAATTAGATATATTTTTATCACTTTTATTCATAATACAGCCTTTTGTTTTTTAAAGAAATCTTAACATATTAATATTATATATTTGAAATTTAATTAAAGTTAATAAAATTATCACTAAATTATGGATGAAATATACAAAAAAATAAGGAAATGGTGTAAAATTGTTGTATAAAAGAGTATCAAGTGAAAAGAATAAAATATGAAAGGGAGATGGGATTATGAGAGAAATAGAAAAAGAGTATGAGGTTCATTATTATGAAATTGATAGAAATGGTAATTTGACAGCTAATGCACTTTTAAGCTACTTAGAAGATTTATTTGTTTATCATTTATATGTTAATGATTTAAACTTTAAATATTCTGCTAAAAATAAGCTAAGCTGGATAATAGGACAGTGGGATATAAACATGAAAGAGTATCCTTCTTTCGCAGATAAGATATATATAAAAATTTATCCTGTAGCTTATAAAAAATTTTACTTGTGGAATAAGTATGAGATTTATGATAAAAATAGAAAGATTATAGGAAGTGTTGATTCGGCTTGGTTATTAATTAATACAGAAAGTAGAAAACTTGAAAACATTTCAGAAGTTTTTAAGAAGGCCTTTGAATTAACTAAGGATGATGAGAAAATGGGTAAAATAGAAAAACTACAGAAAATACAATCAATAGATAATGAAATAAGTGTTAGTGCAAAGTATACAGATATTGATACTAATGGACATGTGAATAATATTACTTATCTATCTTGGGCTATAGAAACAATACCTATGGATATAATTGAAAAGTATAAAATTAGTAATTTACAAATTAAATATTATAAAGAGTGTATGTATGGTGAAAAAGTAAACTCAAGATGTGAGATAATGAAACAAGAGAATTCAGTTCAAAGTAGACATGAGATAGTTAATAAAAATGGTGACATAATTACCTTTTTTAATATTATATGGGTAGAATAGAAAATATAAGTGTTTTTTGAACTATGCAAATATTGTTAAAATTAAAAATAACTATACATTCTGCAGAATATATGATAAATTTAATAAAAATAATATTTTACAGGAGATTTTATGAAAAGAAAAATACAAAAGAGAATTTTACAATCATCTTATGTGATTGAAATTATAATTGCGATTCTATTAATTGGAGTAACTGGAGTATTAACGTTAAATCTAGTGGTAGATGTGAAAGATATGATTCTTAGCGGACAGGGGATTTCTGGTTTTGATGGTTTTCTTGAAGTAGTTTTAAATCTTGTTGTTGGTATAGAGTTTATAAAAATGTTATGTGAGCATACACCAGATGCAGTAATAGAAGTGCTTGTATTTGCAATTGCAAGACAAATGATTGTAGAGCACACCTCCAATTTTGAAAATTTAGCTGGAATTATATCAATAGCTATTTTATTTATAGTAAGAAGATACTTGTTAAAGGCTAAAATTAAAGATGATGAAAGTTTAGAAGAAAAAGATATATAAAAGTTTTTTATAGACTGAAAAGTTTTATAAATAGTGATAATATATAGATATACAATATATCAAAAAGAGGAAGATAAAATGAACAAAAAAGTAAAGGTAATAAGTCCATCTTACATAAAAGAATTTAAATGTATTGGCGGAGAATGTGAAGATACATGTTGTGCAGGATGGGATATAGATATTGATAAAGTAAGTTTTAAGAAATATTTTAAAACTGAAAATACTGAAATGAAAAAGATGTTTCAGAAAAATATTTACAATAATGAGTATTGCACAAGTCCAGATGTTGATTATGGTAGAGTAAAGCTTAAGAAGGGAAAAAGATGTCCTTTTTTAGATGATAAAAATTTATGTGTTATCTATAGTAACTTAGGAGAAGATTATTTATCTAATGTATGTACATGTTACCCAAGAATATTAAATCTTGTGGATGGTAAATATGAAAGATCTTTAGATGTTGCATGTCCAGAAGCAGCAAGAATAATTCTTTCTAAAGAAGAAGGTATTAAATTTGAAGATAGAGAAGAGCCTTTAGGAAAAAATATAGTGTCAGGAATGATAGATACTAAATCAAAGGACTTTAAAGGAACTCTTATTAAGTATTTTAATGAACTTAGAAATACAAGTATAAAGATTATGCTTAATAGAGACTATGATTTAAGTAAAAGACTTTTTGTCTTAGGATGTTTTTTAGAGAATGCAGAAGAAAAGTTTTATGAAGAAGGAAATCTTAATAAATTATTTGCAGAATATGATGTTTATAATGTTTTAGATGAATATGAAAAGAATAAGTTTAATTATCTTCTTCAAGTATCTTTCTTTAAGGCGTTATTAACTGATTTAAATGTATTTAAAGAAATTGATAGTGAATCATTTAAAAAGTATTCTAGGGAGCTTTTTGAAGGTTTTGATTTAGATAATATAAAAGATATAACTGAAGATTCAGAGAAGTTTATTAAGGCATTTAGTGAATATGAAGAGTCATATTTAAATAAGTATAGTTATGTATTTGAAAATTATTTAGTAAATTTCATGTATAATAACTTATTCCCATTTACAGAAAGTGAATCAGCCTTTGATGGTTACATAATGCTTCTTGTTAGATTTTCATTTATAAGATTTTATCTTGTAGGAAGAGCTTTAAGAAATGGAACTGAAAGCATGGAAAATATAATTAATATGATTCAATCCTTCTCAAAAGCAGTTGAGCATCATAAGACATTCTTAAGTGATGTACTTGAAGATATTAAAGATAAAGAATTTGATAATATGGAATTTGCAAAAACTTTATTATAATTGCAATATTAATAAATAAAGAGGAACTCATTGAAATCTAAGCAAGGAGTTCATTTTTTAATGCATAGAAAAGTATAAAATTTTGTTGATGTTAAACACTGATTTTGACTGGCTTTCTCATATGGAAGTTGTCAAATGCATTAAAAAATAATTGTAGGCCGCAAAACAAAGCTGCTTTCTGCGCTGAAAAGCGTGGCGTCAGCTACTTTGTTCATATTAATCTATATTTTGTTAATAATTATTAAGGTCATGAATACAATAGTATTGTTATAGTAATAATTTATATGGGAGAAAATATGGATAGAGTAGAATTGAAAACTGCAGCTAAGAATCAGATTAAAGGCAATATAGGAGCTTATTTTGTTTGTATGCTTGTTACAGCTGTTATTTGTGGCGCATTAGAGTGTATTCCTAAGGTTGGACCTATTATAGCTTTTATTTTTGTTTCGCCTATTTCATTAGGATTTACACATTTAGCATTAGGTATGACACGTGGAGAAAAAGTTCATGTGAAAAAGCTATTTGAGAGTTTTAACGATTTTGAGAGATCTTTATTAGTTAATTTACTTGTAGCAATATTTACATTTTTATGGTCTCTTCTTTTAGTAGTACCAGGTATTATTAAAGGTTTAAGTTACTCAATGTCACTTTATATCTTAGCAGATAATCCTGATATGACAGCAAAGGAAGCTTTTGAAGAAAGTAAGACAATGATGGAAGGACATAAATTAGAATTATTTGTTCTTATACTTTCTTTTATACTTTGGGACATACTTACAGTTGTAACATGTGGCATTGCATCAATTTATGTTGCACCATATAAAGTAGCTACATTTGCTAATTATTATAATAAGCTTAAGAATGAAGAAGTATCAGAAGTAATAGAATAGTTATTAGTTTTAAAATCTAGTCATATTAACCTGCTTATAAGCATAATTAATGTTTATAAGCAGGTCTTTTACATATACTAAAGTGATATTTATTTTTATAGGTGATATTGTGAAAATTTTTAATGCTTCAAATAGTAAATTTAAAATCATTGATTTGTCTAAAACAGAAAATGAATTTTATATATCTGACAAAAACTATAAATATGAAAGGGTACATAAGATAAGGCCCTTTTTAGAAAAATATGTTAGAAGGTGTAATTTTTATACTAGAGATAATTTGAAAATATATTATGAAAAATATATTAATCCAAAGGCAGATAAAGCTATTGTTATTTCTCATGGTATGGGAGAATGTACAGCTAAGATGGAAGAGGTAATATATTATTTTTTTAAAGCAAATTATTCTGTTTTTATAATGGACCATAGAGGTCATGGAAATTCTGAAAGGGAGATAGAGGATTTAACTATCATTCATATAGATAATTTTGAAAAATATGTACTAGATTTTCATGAGTTCATAGAAAAAATAGTATTTAAAAATTATAAGGACTGCTATTTATATGGACATTCTATGGGAGGGGGAATTGGAGCATTCTTTATAGAAAAATATCCTGATATATTTAAAAAGGTAGTTTTAACAGCACCTATGATTGAGATGAATACCTTTATTCCTAAAGGACTTCTTAAGTTAATAGTTAAGGTTGGAATAATTAATGGGGAAAATAAACACTCCATATTTCCTAATTATACTTTTAAAAGTGTAGAGGATTTTCAAGTTTTTTGCTCAACCTGTAAGATAAGAGCTTCTTATTATTATAGTAAGGTTCTTATGCATAAGAGGTATGACACCTATGGATTAAGTTTTGATTGGCTAAAATCTTCACTAGAAGGAACCTTTGAAATTCAACAAAGAAAAAATATGGCCAAAGTAAAGTCCAAGGTATTAATGTTTGAGACTGAAGATGACTATCTTGTAAAAGGAAAAGCTATGAGAAGATTTGCTGAAGGAGTGAGCTGTGCAGAGCTTATTTTTGTTCCAAATGTTAAACATGAGCTTTATAATACTTATAATGATGTGATGATACCTTATTTTAATACTGTATTTGAATTTTTAAATGAAGAGTAGTTATTTATTTTACCTGTACAGATATTTTATGGTACAGGTTTTTTGATGTAAAAATATTTTATAAATGATATAATATAGTAAAACGAGGTGGTTTAATGGGGATTAAGAGTAAAATTATAGATGAGATGATAAATAGAGAAATTACTGAAGGTAATATTTCAGGAGCTAATATTTGCATATTAAAGGATAATGAAATATTTTATAAAAAGTCTTATGGTATGGCAGATATAGAGAACAATATAGAAATGAAGGAAGACACTATTTTTAGAATGTATTCTATGACAAAGCCAATTACAGCAGTTGCAACCATGATTCTTTTTGAAGATGGAATTATAGATTTATATGAACCAGTTTCTAAGTATTTAGATGGTTTTAAAAATCAAAAGGTTTATGAGGGGGATAAGCTTATCTCTGTAAAAAGTGAAATGACAATTAGAGATCTTTTAAATATGACTTCAGGTCTTTTATATCCAGAGGATTGGAATAAAGCAGGACTAGAGGTTAGAAACTTTTATCTTGAAACAAGGGAAAAACTTATAAAGGGAGAGAAAGTAAATTCCTTGGAATTTTTTAATATTTTAGGAAGTCTTCCTTTAGGTTCTCATCCTGGAGAGAGATGGCATTATGGCAGTAGTGCAGATGTGCTTGGACAGCTTATAGAAGTTGTAACAGGAATGAGGCTTGAAGAGTTCTTTAAGGAAAGAATTTTTAAACCTTTAGGAATGAAGGATACTAGTTTTTTTGTTCCAGAAGAAAAAAGAAATAGATTTTCTAAGCTTTATACCTATGATGAGGAAACTAATAAATTAAAGCCTGGAATATTTACTAGAATAGATTTTAATACTTATAGAGAGGATAACCCATTTCAGCTTGGAGGAGAGGGATTAGTTTCTACAATTAATGATTACGCTAAATTTGCATCTATGCTTCTAAATAAAGGTGAATATAATGGTGTAAGAATATTAGGTAAAAAAACTGTTGATTTTATGACTAGAAATCAATTAGATGATAATCAGATGAAAACTCAAGATTGGGAATCGTTAAGGGGATATGGGTATGGTAATCTTATGCGTATTCTTTTAGATAAGTCAAAAGCTGCTACTAATGCTGGCATAGGAGAATATGGATGGGATGGATGGCCTGGTAATTATATTACTATAGATCCAGAAGATAATATGATATTTATGTATTTTATTCAAAGAGCAGATACTGGTACAAGCCTTTTTACAAGGAAGCTAAGAGCAGTTGTCTATTCAATGATTTAGATAATATATTAAAATTTTTATAAATAGAAGAATAAAAGTCTGTCTTGTTAAAAAAATAAGGCAGGCTTTTAATTATTGTAATAAGTAGTATTATAGGACATATAAGATTATAAGTAGAAGTTTTTAGTTGTTGACTAGATTTGGCTTGGTTGATACCATAAAGTAAGTTAAGAGAGGTGAAAAACAAATGAAGCTAAGTAAATCTGTAAAAGGTCTAAGTAAAGCTATAGGCTTTGATTCAATCATAAGTTCTATAATAACTATAGCTTTAATAGCAGGAGTAATTATAGGTATTTTTTCATTAAATAATGATCATGTATGGGAAGATATGATTAAAGATAGTAACAGAAAATATGAATATTCAGCTTATGATAAAAAATATGTTAATGGAGCTAGTGGTGAGGTAGAAGAACTATATAAAAATGCTCGTATATTATATGGATATTCTGATATAGATAATTTATCACTTGAAGACTATTCTACTGAAAACACTGTAATTTATGGATGGGATGCAGAGGATTCAAAGAGATTAAATAATGCTATTGAGGAAATTTTACAGGAGATTACTGATTTGAAAAATCAGACAAGCTTCAAGAAAAAAGATAGAAAAGTCATTGCAGAAAGTTTGAAGATGATAAGATATTTTTGTAATAATCAACAGGTCATAGATAAGGTAAGGGTAGAGATGAAACTTACAAGTAAAGTTTCTAAAGTAGATAGTAAGTTAAATATATATATTATTAGTGATGGTGGCTCAGAGTATTTTAAGGGCTATTCTGATAAGTTAAATTCATTAAAAAATATAGTTAAATAAATAGATTAAATGGAGGAGAATACATGCAGTTTATTCAAAACATAGATACAGCAATTCTTATGTTTATTCAAAATCATTTTACATCACCTTTAGCAGACAGTTTTATGGTTGCTATAACATCAGTGGGAAATGTAGGAGCCTTATGGATTGCAATCACACTTATATTTTTAGTAAGTAAAAAATATAGAAAATATGGATTAATGCTTTTTGCATCATTGGTGCTATGCAGTATTATTGGCAATTTAGGAATAAAACCTTTAGTAGCCAGACCAAGACCCTATAATTTTGATGATAGTATTACGCTTCTTATTGATAAGCCAAGGGATTTTTCCTTCCCATCAGGACATACAATGGTATCCTTTGCTTCAGCAACTATTATTTATTACATGAATAGAAAGTTAGGAGTCATAACATATATTTTAGCAGCGTTAATTGCTTTTTCTAGATTATATTTATATGTTCATTATTTTTCAGATGTATTGGCAGGACTAATAATTGGTATACTAATCTCTAAATTTGTTATAAAAGTAGAACAAGCTTATAGAATAAAAAAGCATAGTGAAAAAAATGTGAAAATGTAGAATTTGGCATTATTAGTGTTATCATAACATTAATAATGTCTTTTGTATTAGATGAATAATATTGTAAAAAAACATAAAATGTAGTAAAATGTATACAAGATTGAAAACGATTTGGAGGAAATAAAATGATTTTAGAAAACTTAAAAAATGCATATGATTATTCATCATTAAACAAAAATTTCAAGAAAGCATTAGAATTTTTAAAGAATACTGATTTAGAAAGTTTAGAACCAGGAAGACATGAAATAGATGGAGCAAATGTTTTTGCTAACGTACAAGATTATGAAACTTTCAAAGAAGAAGAAAGAAGATGGGAAGCTCACAAGAAATACATAGATATTCAATGTGTTATAACTGGTACTGAAATTATGTACTGTGAACCAGTTGAAAGACTAGAAATAATGGAAGATAACTTTGAAGAAAAAGATGTTGCTTTCTATAAGAATATAGAAAATGCTTCAAAACTAGTATTAAAGGATGGAGATTTCGCTATTTTCTTCCCAGAAGACGCACATAAACCATGTTGTGCATTAAACAACGAACCATCAAAGGTTAAAAAAGTAGTAGTTAAAGTAGCTGTAGCATAATATATTAAATTGAAAGATCAATGCAGTAATAGGCATTGGTCTTTTGTATTTAATAATAAATTTTTCAATATATGTATTAATATTGAAAAATACTTAATAAAAAGAGATAATAATATAAGGAGTTTATTAAATTATAGGGGGAATAAAAATGAAAGTAATCGCATTTAATGGGAGTCCTAAGGCTAATGGAAATACATATGTTTCAATTAATGCAGTAGCTGAGGAGCTAAGAAAAGAAAATATTGATGTAGAAATAATCAATTTAGGAAGCAAAAATATCACTGGATGTAAAGCCTGTGGAGGATGTTCTAAAACTGGAAAATGTGTATTAAAAGATGAAGTTAATGAATGGATTGAAAAAATGAAGGATGCAGATGGAATAATTTTAGGTTCACCAGTTTATTATGCTGGGTTAAATGGAACTATGAAAGCATTTTTAGATAGAGCCTTCATGCTTATTGGAGCAAACGGAGGATTTTTAAGACATAAGGTTGGAGTTAGCGTTGCAGTAGCTAGAAGAGCAGGAACAATTCAAGCTGTAGATGAAATGAATAAATTCTTAAGCTATTATGAAATGGTTATTCCAACATCAAATTATTGGGACGTAGCTTTTGGAGGAGCACCAGGAGAAGCTCAGAAAGATCCAGAAGGTATGCAGATAATGAGAGTTTTAGGCAAGAATATGGCATGGGTTATGAAACTTATTGAAAATGGAAAAGGTGTAGTAAAGGAACCAGAAAGAGAAGTTAAGGAAAAAACTATATTTATAAAATAAGGCTTTATTATTAAAGATAGTTATATAAAAAGAGCTATGAATTTAAAAAATTCATGGCTCTTTTTCTTAGTAAAAAAATTTAAAAAGTAGATAATGAAAATATAAAACTATGTATTAAGAAACAAATTGTTAAAAAGTCTATAAATATATAGACGAAATATAAAAACAATAATATGCTATAATTGTAAAATAAGGAGTGATAATTATGGAAAAAAATATGTTTTGGGATGCTGATTTATTAGAATTAAGAAAAGGGTATATAGAAGATGGGGAGCAGATAAGATGTTTAATTTGTGAAGAGGTTTTTGAGAAAGGTAGAATTTATGATATAGAATCAAAATTGTATGATGCTAATAAGGCATGTGCAATTCATATAAAAAGAAAGCATGGTTCTATGCTTAATTATCTAATCAACATGAATTCTAAGTTTACAGGTATATCAGAAGTACAAAAAGAAATAATAACATTAATGGCAGAAGGAGTGTCAGACAAAGAAATGGCAGAAAAACTTAAGGTTGCCCCTTCTACCATTAGAAATCATAGATATAAGCTAAGAGAAAAGGAGAAACAATCTAAGTTATTTTTAACTATGATGGATTTATTAAGTGACAATACAAATAATAAAATAACAAAGCTTGAGGATACTGAGATATGTGATGTTCCAAAAACAGCATCTCAAGTGGATGATAGATTTAATATTACAGAAAAAGAAAAGGAAGCAGTAAGAAAATCCTACTTTACAAAAGAGGGGGCTATAAAAAGTTTCCCATCAAAAGAAAATAATAGTATTAAGTAATATAATTACTAACTTTAAGAGTGGAGAAATATATTCAGAAAAAGATATAAATAAAGTATTAAAGAGAATTTATGATGATTATGTTACAATAAGAAGAGCCCTTATTGAATATGGTTTCTTAGGTAGAACAGATGATTGTAAAAAATATTGGGTTAAAGAATAGAAAAATTAGGAGGTTGATGTGATGTTTGAGTATAGAGGAATAGATGTAAATGATCTTGATGAAATAGTAGAAGAAATTAATTTAATAGATATAAGAGAGTATCATGAATTTAAGATAGGCACAATAGAAGGAGCAAAAAATATTCCTTCAGAAGAGCTTCTAAAGAATCCAGAAAAATATCTCGATAAATATGAAAAATATTATATTATGTGTAGAGCAGGTTCAAAGAGCTTAAAGGCATGTAAGGAACTTTCTGCAAAAGGTTATGATGTATATGATGTAGAAGGTGGTTTTAGTTCTTATGAAGGTGATAAAAGAATATAATATAAAATTTAAATTTTAACATATTAGGAGGAATAAAAAATGAAGGTTATAAAAAAGGATGGAAGAATTCAAGAATTTGATAAGGAAAAAATTTACGGAAGTCTAAATAATGCTGTTGTAGGCATGGACGAAGAGAAATTTAATGAATCAGATATAAGAGTTTTAGTAAGCGACATTGTAAACAAAATTAATTCTATTAGAAAAGATAATGATAGTACATCATCTTATGAAATTAGAGGTATTATTGCAGATGCATTAATTGAAGATGGCTTTTCAGACGTCTTAGATATTTATTTAAACAATTAATAATTTGTTTTTTTAGGGGATGTAAAAAAAACTCTCCTAAAAAGAAAATCGCTGTAGGCATTAAACTTACAGCGATTTTTTGGTAAAATTAAATTATGATACCAAATAATTTTACTAATAATAATTTTATAACAAAACAATTAAAATTACCACTGGAAATCGAAAAAATTATTGATATTTCAGATCCGGTATATACTTTCTGTGATGTAATAGATCACATTGACCTAAAATCATATTTTGCAGGGGAAGGCTGCAAAACAGGTCGTCCAAGATGTGATTCAGAGAAATTACTTAAAGTTATACTATTCGCATTTATGCAGAACGGAATAAGTTCTTTAAGAGAATTAGAAGGTCTTTGCAAAACAGATA
>NZ_FPBY01000019.1 GCF_900116755.1 Clostridium sp. DSM 8431 | reverse complement strand
TCCTATCTCTACATATAGATTTCTCTATATGCTGACTATTTTGGCTACTAACTCATGACTAAAGTCACGAGTATGCGTAGCCATTCTAATCAAAAAGAAACTTTTTAGACTCATATTCTTTATCTATTAATTCTTTTATAAAATTCTCCGGGAAATCATTATCATAATACTCTATTGCTTTAAAAATCTTTTCTATACTGCTACCCATATTTCCTCCAACTTTATTAATACTATATATTCATTACTCTAACATTAACTATAACAAAAAAAACTTTTATATTCTACTAAAAAATGGAATATTTTTCTTTAATAGTTGCATACTTCAAAAAGAAATTATTTTTTAAAATTTCCTTTAAAAATATTTAATTTTTTTATTGATGTGATAAAATTTATATTAGTATTTTGTAAAATAAGGTGGCATTTATGAATTTAAAAGAAATAAGTGATATTGCTCTAAGTGTTGGTGAAATATTATTATCTAATGGTTCAGAAAACCATAGAATTGAGACAAGCATAAATAAAATATGTGAAGCTTATGGAATTAAAAATGAGCTTATTATATCTTCTGATGGGATACTTTTATTAGTTGAAGATTCTAATCTCAATAAATATACTTCTATAAGAAAAGTAAAAGATAAATGTGTTGATTTATATAAAATCGAATTAGTTAATTCTTTTTCTAGAAAGATATATGAAAATCCCATGAGTTATGAAGAAGCCAAAAAAAGTTTAACTAAAATAAATAAGGCTCCAACTTTTACTTTTAACGTAAGAACTTTTGCATCATGCATGACAGGTTTTATTTATACATTATTTTTTAATGGCTCTATAATTGATGGACTAGCTTCAGTGGTAGTTTGTCTTATTACATATATACTTTTTCAAAAAATGATTAAACTTGGTTTTTTTCAATTTTTAGATTACTACTTATCTGGAATTATAATTGGGTTCCTAAGTTTATTATCAAATTTTATTTTGCCTGAAATAAATCAAAATAACGTAATAACTGGCTCCATAATGATTCTTCTTCCAGGAGTTGTGTTAACTAATAGTATAAAAGATATGCTTTATGGAGACTATTCTTCAGGTGCAGCTAAATTTTTTGAGGCAGGTCTTATTATTGCCGCTGTTGGATGTGGAGTAATAACTTCGCTATTTATTGGTATGAAAGGAATCTAAATTATGTTAATAAAAATGACTATTTTATCTTTCTTAGGAAGTGTTTTTCCTGTAATTTTATTTAATATAGATAGGAAAAAAATTTTTTGGTGTGGTTTAGCTGGTGGGCTAGGCTGGATAGGTTATAGTATTACTTTAAGCCATACAAACAATTCTATAATTGCCTCATTTGTAGGGGCTATAATTGTAAATTTATATAGCGAACTTATGGCAAGAATTATACGTACTCCTGCATCTATGTTTTATATTCCTGGAATCTTTCCTCTTGTTCCTGGAATACTAGCATATAGCAGTATAACTAGTTTTTTAGAAAAAGATTATTCATCTGCATTAAATAATGGAATGCTTACTTTAGCAATTGGTATTGCAATTTCTTTAGGGATAATGATTTCATCGTCTTTAGTAAAATCATTATCAAAGCTAAAAAGTGGACAATAGATTTTTAATCTTGTCCACTTCTTTTATATGATTTATAAATCTGATAAAAAGTCTGTAGTAAGTCTAGCAGCTTCATTTATTTGATTTTCATCTGTTATATCAGCTTGATTGTCACCTTTTTGATATCCATAAGTTCCAAATCCAGCATGATTTCCACCCTCTATTTCTAAGATTGAAGACTTCTCTGGAAGAGCAGCATTTTTAACTTTATCTAATTTAGCAACTCCATCATTACTTCCGTAGATACTTAATACTTTCAAATCTGAGTTTTCCATTTTATCACCATTAGGATAAGAAGCATAGAATACAACACCACTTATACGATTATCCTTAAGGGCATAGTCAGCTGCCATTACTCCTCCTAAGGAATGTCCACCTATTGCCCAAGTTTCAATATTATCATATTTATTAATAATATCTTCAGCCTTATTAGGAGATAATATTGCTAAATCTAGTGTCATAGGAGCAATTACTACTAAATATCCTTGCTCTGCTATTTTACTACATAATTCACCATAAGCATCTGGTTCTACTTTTGCTCCTGGATAAAATATAAATCCTTTAGTTGGCTCAATACCATTATTCGGTTTATAAACTATGTATTCATCTCTATCTACGCTAACCGTAGCAGCACTAGCATTTAATGGTCCAAAAGACTTATATGTGGATTTTGCCCATATAAGAAATGATCCTAATATAAGTACTAGACAAGCAAGAATACATATGGCTATTTTCTTGAATAAACTTCCCTTTTTCGTAAAAATCACCTCATTCTTTTTCTCACAGCACTTATATTATATTTAATTAATCAAAAAAATTCCACTCTTACCACGCAATTTTATTAAAACTGTCGTCTTCTGGCGAAGCTGTTTTCTTTCCATCCTTTTGAGTCCAATAATATCCTGAATTCATCATCTGCTTTATTTTCCAAGTTGGTGTACTTGCTGATGGTGCAATATTATCAGTTAATTTTTTATTAAAATATTCTAAAGGTAAGTTAACCCCCTTTGAATATATATACCACTCTTTACCGTAGCAATGTTTAGCCATTTGATTAATTGATGAAACAAAGTCTGGATATATTTCTGCATAAGCTGTAATTTTTCTCATTTCCTCATTGCTATCTCCAATAAATAAGTCATTAATAGAGCTTGATCTATACATTTCAACAGCTACACCTTTACTTTCTAATTCCTTTATATATTCTCTGCAAACTTCTCCAGTCCATCTGCCACCCAAATAATCTTTTCCTCCCTTTGACCAAAATGGATCTAATAGAGCTATTCTATTTGGTCTTAACTTGCTTGAAATTTTACTAGAATTTATATCATTTTCAACAAGTTTAGCTGAGTTAGTTGCAAGCTGATTTCCTAATGAATGTCCAACAAATCTTATTTCTGTCCCCTTAAAATTCTTCATACAAGATTCATAATCTTTTATAAACATTTCAGCAACTGATTTTTTACTACCACTATATGCCTCATAACTTCCATCAACTTTTCTCCATCTTAATCCTATAGAAGTATTGTTACTCCAAACCTTTTTTTCTGCATTCTTCACTTCACCTTCATCAACAAATTGATTCCAATAAAATATACCTATGTTCCAACCATTGTCTATCCAGTAATCAGCTAAGTTATTGTCTATACCTAAACTTGCATTATTATTTTTGCTATTAAAAGTTATTCTATGTAATTGCTTTGTAGAATTGTTTTGCCATTCATAAAAAACAATAACAGTAGGTTTACTAGAATCAAAATATGGATTGCTTTGACCTTCAACATATTTTTCCGCTACGTCTCCTCTTCCATACCAGTGTCTTTCCATCAAATTCTATTGAAGCCTTAGCATCAGCTTTTGGTAAACATAAAAAAATCAGTGTAAACACTGATAAAGTAAGTAATATTTTTCTCATTTTTGCTCCCCCATTTCAACTATATAAAATTAGAGATATCTTTAAGTATGAATTTTACTTAAAAATATCTCTTTATAATCACATTAATAATGCATTATTTATCTAAAACCTTTAGTGTTGTGCTTACAACATTTTCTACTGTAAATCCAAACTTCTTAAATAATTCTTCTGCTTTTCCTGATGCTCCAAAGTTATCAAGTGAAATAACTTCACCATCAAGTCCAACATATTTATGCCATCCAAAAGAGCTTAAAGCTTCTACAGCAACTCTCTTTCTTACACTGTTTGGCATAACACTTTCCTTATACTCTGCATCTTGCTCATCAAATATTTCAAATGATGGCACACTGATTACTCTAGCATCTACACCCTTTGCCTTTAAGTTATCAGCTGCTTTAAATATAAGTTCTACTTCTGAACCTGATGCCATTAATAACACATCTGGTACTTCTTTTTCTGAATCTTTAAGAATATAAGCTCCCTTTAATGCTCTCTTTGCACATCCTTCATATAGCGGAAGCTTTTGTCTTGTTAAAACTAATGAAGTTGGAGTTTGTCCATTTGTTACTGCATAATACCATGCTGCTGCTGTTTCCTTTGAATCTGCTGGCCTAAATACAGTCATGTTTGGCATACTTCTAAGAGCTGCTAATTGTTCTATTGGTTGATGAGTTGGTCCATCTTCTCCAACGCCAATACTATCGTGAGTTAATACATAAGGTACAGGAAGTTTCATTAATGATGAAAGTCTCATTGCTCCCTTCATATAATCGCTAAATACGAAGAATGTCCCACAGTAAGGAATAAGTCCTCCATGTGCACACATACCATTAGTTATAGCTGCCATAGCATGTTCTCTAACTCCAAAGTGAAGATTTGATCCACTTCTATCTTCTGCCGAGTAATCTCCTCTATCATTCATATTAGTTTTGTTAGAAGGTGCTAAATCAGCAGAACCTCCAATTAAGTTTGGAATTAATTTAGATAATCTGTTAATTACAATTCCTGATGATTCTCTTGTTGCCTTAGCACTATCAAAGTTCCAGAAATCTTCATTATCTAATAAGGCTTGTTTATCAACTTCTCCACTCATCCACTTCTTATATTCAGCTGCTAACTCAGGATATTCTTTTGAATACTCATTAAATAAGTTATTCCATTCTTCTTCCTTAGCTTCTCCAGCCTTTTTGTATGTTTCCATATTTTTATATACTTCATCTGGAACATAGAAATCTTTTTGCTCGCATCCTAAAGTCTTCTTTAATTCAACTATATTATCTGCACCTAATGGTGAACCATGAGCTGCAGCCTTTCCTTGTTTAGCTGGACATCCATATCCAATTTGGCTCTTAACAACTATAAAGCTTGGCTTTGAAGTTTCCTTTTTAGCTTCATCTATCGCTTTAGCAATAGCTTCAATATCATTAGCATCTTCAACATTAAGAACTTGCCATCCATATGCTTCATATCTCTTAGCAGTATCTTCTCTAAATGCTATACTTGTATTTCCTTCTATAGATATATTGTTTGAATCATATAATACAATTAATTTTCCAAGACCTAATGTACCTGCAAGGGATGATGCCTCTCCTGATATACCTTCCATAAGACATCCATCACCAACTATTGCATAAGTATAGTGATCTACTACTTCAAATTTATCTTTGTTAAATTTATTAGCAAGGTAAGTTTCAGCAAGTGCCATACCTACAGCATTACAAATTCCTTGTCCAAGTGGTCCTGTTGTTATTTCAACACCTTTTGTATGTCCATATTCAGGATGTCCTGGAGTTAAGCTTCCTATTTGTCTAAATTGTTTTAAATCATCAACTGTTACTCCATATCCAAATAAGTGTAATAATGAATATTCAAGCATTGATCCATGACCTGCTGAAAGAATGAATCTATCTCTATTATCCCAATCAGGGTTTTTACCATTATGGTTCATTTTTGTCCATAGTGTAAATGCCATTGGAGCTGCCCCAAGTGGTAATCCTGGATGTCCTGAATTTGCCTTTTCTATTGCATCTGCTGATAATGTTCTTATCGTATTAATTGATAATTTATCTAATTCTTTATTCATTATAGCCCTCCCTATTTATTAAAAGCCTTTTCCCAGTCGGCTTTAAATTTTTCTAATCCTTGATCTGTTAATGGATGTTTAATCATCTGCATAATTATGTTATAAGGAACTGTTGCTATATCTGAACCAGCTTTTGCTGCCTCAATAACATGGATAGGGTTTCTTATACTTGCTGCTATTATTTCAGTTTTTATTCCCTGTACTTTAAAGATTTCAGCTATTGTTTTTACAAGATCCATACCTTCCATAGATATATCATCTAATCTTCCTAAAAATGGACTTACGTATGTTGCACCAGCATTAGCTGCTAAAAGAGCTTGATTTGCTGAAAAAACTAAAGTAACGTTAGTTTTTACTCCTTCTTTAGATAATACTTTTACAGCTTTTAAACCTTCAGCTGTCATAGGAATCTTTACAATCATATTCTTATGAATCTTAGCAATATCTCTTCCTTCTTTAATCATGCCTTCAGCATCTTCACTAATTACTTCACCACTTATTGGTCCATCAACTATTGAAGTTATTTCTTTTATAACTTCCTTAAAGTCCCTGCCTTCTTTAGCTATTAATGATGGGTTAGTTGTAACCCCTGAGATTACCCCCATATCATTAGCTTCTTTAATATATTCTACATTTGCTGTGTCTAAGAAAAGTTTCAATTTAATCTCCCCCATTTTATTTATTATTGCTTATTTAATTTCTAAAAATTCTTGAATAGGTACCATTGCAGCACCTAATAAATATGACTCTTTATATTCTGCCACTTGTATATTGCAGTTATTTTCATCTGTAAATAAGTTATTTTTATAGATATTTTCTCGAATATAATCTATATTTTCCTTTAGCAAACTATTTATATCTCCACCTATAATTATTTCTTTAGGATCAAGTATCATTATAAGATTAGATATCCCCACACTTAATGTTGTTAAATATTCTCTTAAAACTTTAACTGCATTCTCATCTTTCAATTTATACTTTTCTTCAAACTCATCAATGTCCATACAGTTTAAACCTGTTAAATTGTTATATTCCTCTAACAATGTATTAGTTGATGTATAAGCCTCTAAACAGCCTTTTCCACCACACTTACAAGGTTTTCCGTTCATAACAATTTTCATATGTCCCATTTCACCTGAAGAATTATTGTTACCTCTATAGACTTTTCCATCTATTATTATTCCAAGTCCAATTCCTTCAGTTATTGATACATATAATAAGTTATCTGGCTTATTTTCTTTATTTAAAAATTCATAATAAGCAGATAGATTGGCTTCATTATCCACATATACTGGTACATTAAACTTTTTTAATCTTTCTTTTATATTGAAATCTTTAATATTTAAAAAATAGCAATTTTTAATAGTTCCTGCTTCATAATCTACAGTACTTGGTATTGATAAACCAATTCCAAATAAGTTAATTATATCCACATTATTATCATACAATATTTTTTGAACATTTTCTTCTATTTTTTCTATTATTTTTTCTATACCTTCATTTTTGTGTCTAATTTTTATGCTATCAATAACTTTTCCTCTTAAATTAACAAGAGAAATTTTTATATGGTTAGCTGTTAAGGCAATTCCCATTGAATATCTTGAATTTTCATCTATCATAAAGGATATTGCTTTTCTTCCCCCAGTTGACTTTAAACTTCTAACTTCCTTTACAAGTCCTTCAGATATAAGTTCATTAATATTTGTAGAAACAGTAGTTATACTTATATTTAACTTTTTGGATATATCTAATTTTGTAATTTCAGTTTCCTTTAATAATAAAGATATTATTTTCTTCCTATTTGTTTCTTTTATCTTGCTGTGTGTTACTTCCATAAAGTTTTTTTATTTCTCCTCTCTAGTCTTCAAGGAATCATACTCCAAAATCCTTGATTCTTGGATAAGAAGAATTATATAATGCATAAACTTCATCATATACTTTCTTTAGGCTTTCATCTGGTTCTACCTTTGCACCACCTTTAATTATCTTATTACATGCCTCCTCTACAGAGTTATATATTCCAGTCCCAACTCCTGCTAATATAGCAACTCCAAGGGCTGGTCCTTCTGATGCTTTGATAGTTGTTAATGAATATTGGAAAATATCAGCTAATATTTTTCTCCAAACTTCACTTTCAGCTCCACCACCACTTATCCTTATATCTTCAATTTTTACATCCATACCTTCAATTATGTCAAGACAATTTTTAAGACTAAAACTTACTCCCTCTAATATTGAACGTACAAAATCATCATGATTATTTATTAATGAAACCCCTAAAAATGCTCCTTTTACATTAGGATCAAGATGAGGTGTTCTTTCACCCATAAGATATGGAAGATAAATTATTCCATTAGCCCCTGGTTTAGATTTGGCTGCCTCTTCCGTTAAAATGTCATAAACATCTTTTCCTGTAGCTTTGCTTTCATTAATTTCCTCTGTGCCAAATGTCTTCTTAAACCAATTTAAAGAAAGACCTGCTCCTTGAGTTACTCCCATTACATGCCACATGTTAGGTACTGCATGACATAGTGTATGAACTCTTCCAAGTTTATCAAACTTAGGTGTATCTGTTGAAGCAAATACAACTCCTGATGTTCCTATTACTGTCGAAATAACTCCTTCAGTAACAATTCCATTTCCAATAGCTCCAGCTGCTTGGTCTCCAGCTCCTCCTACTACAGGTGTTCCTGCTTCAAGCTTTGTAAGGTCTGCTGCCTCTTGTGTAACATGACCACTTATAACTACTGATTCATAGACATCTGCTAAAATATTTTTATCTATTTTAAGCTCATCTAATAATTCATAGCTCCAATTTCTTGTATTTATATCTAACATCTGCATTCCACTTGCATCAGAAACTTCAGTTGCAAATGAACCTGTTAATTTAAATCTTATATAATCCTTTGGAAGAAGAATCTTTTTTATATTATTATAATTTTCAGGCTCATTATTTCTTACCCATAGTAACTTTGAAAGAGTAAAACCTGTCATTGCTGGGTTACCAGTTATCTTAATTAGCTTTTCTCTTCCTATGGTCTCTGTTAAAAAATCACATTCCTTCTCTGTTCTTTGATCGCACCATATTATAGAATTTCTGATAACCTTATCATTCTTATCTAACATAACAAGCCCGTGCATTTGTCCACTTAAACCTATACCCTTAATATCTGATGCATTAACTTTGCTTTTTTCAATTACATCTTTTATTCCGTGAACACATGCATCCCACCAGTCTTCTGGATTCTGTTCTGCCCATCCTGCTTTAGGTTGAAATAATTCATATCCATATGTAGCAGTCTTTATAGTATTCCCATTTTCATCAAATAAAGCCGTCTTAGTTCCTGATGTCCCTATATCTAGTCCTAATAGATATCTCATAATTAAACCTCCAATACTAATTTAACAACACATTTAAAACAACTTTTTAAATGTTGTTTAATAAGTAAATTCTAAACCCTATTCACATATTAGTCAATTTATTGAAGCAATTATTTGTGTTTTTTCTCATTATTTTTTTTATAAGTTAGTGGTGTAGTACCTACATACTTTTTAAACTTACTATGAAAATAATCAATATTTTTATATCCAACTTTTTCACAAACTTGATAAACCTTTAGTTTATCATTTATTAATAATGATTTAGCCTTTTCTATTCTAATTTTATTTAACTTAGTATTAAAGTTTTCTCCTAATGCATTTTTTAATAGCTTTCCTAGGTAAGCACTATTATAATTAAATATTTCAGCTAATGTTTCTAATTTTATATCATTATAATAATTTTTCTCCATATAGCTTATAATTCTCTTTATATTATTATCTGCAGATCCTACATATACTTTTTTAGACATAGAAATAAGTTCATCATTCATGTAATTAAGTAACTCTTTTAAACTTTTCTTTGAATAAATATTATGAATTATATCCTCATTGCCTGAAATATCATTTTTATCTATTTCATAATCTTTAAATAACTTTAACCTAATATTTAATAAAGTATTCATGCAGATACTCTTTACTCTTTCTTCTGAATATTTATTTTGAAGAATATATGTTTTAAATAAATTTATTATTTCTTCTATCTTTTCATTATCTTGGACTTCTACGTAACTAACTACCTTGTCCATATATTCACTTATATTTTCAACTTCTACACATTCTTTTACTGATACACCTGAAGTAATAACTGATTCCTCTAAATATAAAAATTTATTCTTCATCATATTTAATGCATTTTTGTATTCATTCCTTATATTTAATAATGTTTTTTGCTCATTCGTAACTACAGCAAAAAATTCACTTTTCTCATTCATCTTTTCTTTTATACTTAATAGAGTCTTTATAATTCTTTCATACTTGATATCTTTAAAAATGGTAGCTACATATTGATTTACATTTATGATATCTATGTTATTTATATGTGCTAGATGTTTATTTATAAGATCATTTTTGCTATCTTCTGCAATGTTAATTAGTACTAAAGTGCTAGTTTCATCGCCTTCTAAATCATTAAAATCTTCTAATACTTCACCTGAAATTAATTTTTTTAATTTATCTTTTCTCACTAAAGTTTCATTTCCCTTAATACGATTATCCCTTTCAATTTCTTTCTTTATATTTAATACAGCTTCAAGAAGTTCATCTTCATCTATAGGCTTTAATATATACGATTTCACGCCATATTTCATAACTTTCTTTGCATATTCAAAATTTGAATATCCACTTAAAACTATAAACCTTCCATTAAACCCTGCTGCTCTAGATTCTCTTATCATATCAGTTCCAAGTTTTCCAGGCATCTTTATGTCCATTAATACTATATCTGGATTACACTTAAGTATCTTTCTATTTCCTTCATATGCATCTTCTGCCTCACCACAGATTTCAAAACCATTCCCTGCCCAATCTATCATTTTTCTTAATCCCATTCTAACATTAGGTTCATCATCAACAATTAAAACTTTAACCATTTATAATCCTCCCTTTATCATATTGGTAAATATAATGTTACTTTAGTCCCTATGCCCACCGTGCTTTCTATCTCAATACCATAAGAATCACCATAATATAACTTAATTCTTTCATTAACATTGGCCATTCCTATGTGCTTATTAGCATCATCCATATCCCTTATTCTTTTCTTGAACTTAATTAATTTTTCACTCTCAATTCCTATACCATCATCAATTATATCTATATTTAATTTATTTTTATTTTCATAAATTTTAACTGTTATGCTTCCTTTATTCTTTTTATTCTCCAATCCATGAATAAAAGCATTTTCAATTATCGGCTGCAAAAGAAGGGGCTGTATCTTATAATTTTCCACATCAATATTATTTTCTATCTGTAAACTATAATTTACTTTTCCTTCAAACCTTACTGCCTGAATATCCAAATAATTTTCTATAAGAACTAACTCTGATTTTAATGATACTTCTCTTCCACTAACCTCTAGATTACGTCTCATAAGCTTCCCCAACTTTTTAACTAAATCTGCAAGTTCTTTTTGATCATTACATATTGCCTTCATTCTTATAGTTTCTAATGTATTGTATAAAAAATGTGGATTTATTTGACTTGAAAGCATTTTAAATTCTATATCTTTTTGACATCTCTTTAATTTTTCATGTCTTATCTTCCCCACATAAACTTCATTAATTAAGTTTTTAATGCTTGTTTTCATTATGTTTAAATCTTCACCTAACTGGCCAATTTCATCATTTCCCTCTATATTATCTTCAGTATTAAAATCACCAGTTACTACCTTATGCATTTCACCTCTAAAAAGATTTATTCTATTTGAAATATTTTTTGAGAAATATAGTATTATTATCATTGATAATGCTATTGAAGCTAAACTAATCTTTAATGTATTAAGAACAACTTTATTAGTTTCATTAGTTATTTCTGTAAGTGGAATAATTATATAAACTTTAAACTTATCATTAGATGCTTTTTCTGTATTAAAAGAATTTATTAAAATATAGCTGTCAATGCCATCAGTCTTTCCCCTAAGAAGAGACTTTCCACTGCTTATAGACTTGTTTTCCTCTATTACTTTAAGATTTTTTTTGTCAAATTCATAAGAATCTTGAGTTGATATTATTTTTTCATTTAATTCAATTAATCCTTGTTTATTATCAAAATTAGTTACATTAGTTAGTATACTTGGATTCATATTTATAACTAATACACCTGTCATTTTTCCCTTTTGATCTTTAAGTTCTCTAACTAAAGATAAATAATTAGCTCCTGATAAAGGATCTTTAACAAACCTCCAAGAAATCTTTCCATTATCATTAACTGCATTTTTATACCATTCTTCCTTTTTCACATCTTCTGCAGCTCTTATAATGTATTCATTTTCAAGGAGAGTATAATTCTCCTCATAAATCTTTATATCGTATAGTTCTTTATAATATCTCAAATAATTTTTTAGATTTGAATATCCTGAATAATCTTTTACTACATCTCCATAATTATCATACTTTCTAGTTAATATATTGCTTAATTCATAATCTGAATAAATCATATCTGATACCTTAGTTGCAATTTTTAATGATTCTTGAAGAGTATTTTCCATAATATCCAAACTACTTTTTGTTTGTTCTATATCTTTATTTATCACAATTTTCTGCATTTTATTGGCAGAATAAATTCCTATTATTGATACTGTGGATATAGCTACAATTAAATATGTTAAAATAAGTTTATTTCTTATTTTTAAATTATTACTTATTTCTTTTATTATATTTTTCATAAGTTCACCTCCTGTCTAGTACAATGTAGCCTAACAGTTCTTACATTTCATTATATCCACAATATTCAAGTTTAGCAAATTTATGTATACTAGTTTTTTCTATAACTCAACTAATTTATTGCGTAATTCTTATACAATTTCACCTATTTTTTTATGTAAACATTTATAGTAAAGTAAATTCAATAAATATTAAAGGAGGATTTATTATGATTAATTCAAAAATGCCTTTTATTTTTTATGGTGGAGACTATAATCCTGATCAATGGCCAGAAGATATACTAAAAGAAGATATAAAAATGCTAAAAGATGCAAATATTAATATAGTTACACTTCCAGTTTTTAGTTGGGCCTTATTACAACCTGATGAAGATACTTATGACTTTAAATGGTTAGATAATATTTTTAATCTGCTTAAAGAAAACGATATCAATGTGTGTCTAGCAACTTCAACTGCTGTTCAACCAGCTTGGATGGCAAAAAAATATCCTGAAATGCTTCCTGTTGACTTTAATGGAAATAAACGCAATTATGGAGGTAGAGTTGATTTCTGTCCTAATAGTACTAAATATAGAGAATTCTCAGTAAAACTAGTTAAAAAGATGGCTGAGCGTTATAAAGATTATGATAATCTTGCCCTATGGCATATAGGTAATGAATATGATAACTACTGTTATTGTGAACATTGTGAAGAAGAGTTCAAAAAATGGTTAAAAGAAAAATATAAAACTCTTGATAACTTAAATAAAGCTTGGAATACAAATTTCTGGGGACACAAACTTTACTCTTGGGACGATATAACAGCTCCTTCAGGTTTAAGTGAAATGTGGGTTGATAATGGAAGAACTCGTACTATATTTGGAGGTATGTCTCTTGATTATAATAGATTTATGTCCCATTCAATCTTAGAATGCTATATAGGAGAATATAATGCAATAAAAGAAGTTACCCCTGATATAAAAGTAACTACTAATTTTATGGGAACTTACAAACCAATTAATTATTTTGAGTGGGCTGAATATATGGATGTAATCTCTTGGGACAACTATCCTTCTTATGGATATGAACCTTATATGCCTGCTTTAAACCACGATCTTATGAGAAGTTTAAAACATAAACCTTTTATGCTTATAGAACAAAGTCCTAATCAAGCAAATTGGCAGCCTTATAATACAGTAAAAAGACCTGGTGAACTTAGAATTTTAAGTCATCAAGCTCTTGCTCATGGTTCTGATAGTGTTATGTTCTTTCAAATGAGACAGTCAATTGGAGGCTGTGAAAAATATCATGGTGCTGTAATTTCTCACTCAGGAAGCAATAAAACTAGAATATATAAAGAGTGTCAGAAAATTGGTGATGAACTTCATACATTAAAAGATTCAATTTTAGATGCTGAGTATGATGCTAAAGTTGCAATTATGTTTGATTGGGAAAACTGGTGGGCTTTAGAATTCTCAAGTGGTCCTTCTATTGCTTTAGAGTATATTCCTCAAATTCAAAAATACTATAAAGCTCTTTTTGAAAGAAATATACCTGTTGAATTTGTAATGCCAAATGAAGATTTATCTAAATATAAACTTGTTATTGCTCCAACCTTATATATGGTTAAAGAAAATGTAGCAGATAATATAAAGAACTATGTTAAAAATGGTGGATCTTTTGTAACAACCTTCTTTAGTGGATACGTTAATGAAAATGATACTGTTACTCTTGGAGGATATCCTGGAGACCTTAGAGATTTATTAGGTATATGGGTTGAAGAATTAGATGCTCTTCCACCAGAAAATAAAAATAGCATAGAAATTGATGGAGCTCATGGATACAAATCAAGTTATTCATGCAATATGCTTTTTGATTTAATAAATCTTGAAGGTGCTGAAGCTATTGGTGTTTATGGATCTGACTTCTATAAAAATAGACCAGTCTTTACTGTAAATAACTTTGGAAAAGGACAAGCTTATTACATTGGAACAAATCCAGATGACGAATTTGCAGCAGATTTTATTAAAGATTTAGATTCAAAACTATTACTTGGCTTAAACTTAGACTTAGTAGATAACGTTGAAGTCACTAAGAGAGTTAAAGATGGACAAGATATATTATTTATTATCAATCACAACAATGAAAATAAATCTTTCTCACTAGATAGAGAATATATTAATTTACTAAATAACAAAAAAGTTAGTAATTTTATAGATTTAAAGCCTAAGGATATAGTAATTTTAAAATCATTATAATGCAAAAAATAGATTGACTGTAAATCAGCCAATCTATTTTTATGTTAAAATTTGTTATCATTGCAAACTGTAATCTCTTGTATAAATATATTATTTTCAATATATGTATCTAAACATACATTTTCATATCTTCCTATAATTTCTTTTAAATTATTTAATCCCAGGCCTCTATTTTCACCCTTAGTAGATACCCCTGCCTTAAACATTTTAGAAACAGGTAATATATCTCCTCCATATGTATTAGTTATAACTATAACTACAGACTTTTCTTTTTTTATGATAGCAATATTTATTATTTTAGCATCACTATTTTCTGCTGCCTCTATTGCATTATCTAGGATTATCCCTAAAACTCTTATAAGGTCTACCTTGTCCATTTTTATATTATCTATTACATCTACAATATCAATAATTACGTCTATCCCTAACTCTTGCGCTCTTATAACCTTTGTAGAAATAACACCTTTTACTTCCTGCATTAAAATATTTTTTAAAAGTCCAAGTTTATAATTATTTTTATCCATCCTACTGTTTAAAGGATAAATATTATCATTAAAATACTCTTTTAATCCATCCATATCTTTTTCTTCTATAAAAGCAGACATAGACGAAATAACATTTATGTAATCATGTCTAAACTTACGCATTTCAGTATATACATCTTCTAGATTATTTGTGTATTCCCTTAAGTTTTCTAGCTCTGCCTGTTCATATTTGATTTTTTCTTCTTTTCTTACTGCAACTAATAATGAGATACATGTTACTATCATTATTAATCCATAAATTAATTCTATAATAGAATTGATAACTATATTATAGGTAGTATCTAAATACTTACTCCAATTAATACTATAATAAAATACCCCAAAAGTAACTATTATCATTGTATAAATTAATATAAAATACTTAGACTTTAAATTTTTATATATAAATATTTTATACTCACTATACAAATTTCCAACAAACTTAGTTACTCCATATAATACTACTAATATAGTAAAACATGTAATCCAATACTGAGCATTATTAGAACTTTCATTTACACCAATAGTTAAATAAAAAATTGATGAAACTAGATTATCTACAATTATTATTAATACGCATGCAAATATGTCTATAAAAACACTACTTAAAAATTTTCTACTTTTCTTTAAAATAAAAAGCATAGGTATAAAATACAATACTATAGTAGCAAAATCAGGAAAAAAGTATTCTACAAATACGTATGCACTAACCAGTGATATAATCATGATAACATTGTCTTTTATTTTCAACTTGTAAGGACTTATATTATTTATAGCTATTAAAATCCCAGTAACTGACATAATAAGCATAAAAAATATATTAATATATTCATTCATCTAAATATTTTTCCTCCTTATGATAATATTTATTAGTATTAACTTAAAAAATACACATAAATAATATTATGTGTATTTTTATATCTTAATTATCATATTCTTTATAATTATTATATTTCATTCCAAATACTCTATATGTAAAAGGTATAACACATATTGTTTGGATAAAAAAAGCATACATGAGCAAATTTAAAATTATACTATTTAAAAATACTACATTAATAGCTACAAGTATTAATGAGGACTTAATTGTCCTTATTTTTAATTCTTTTCTATGTTTTTTTCCTAATATAGGTCTATTCTCTGTATCTGCTGGAGAATACTTATATAGAATTATTAATAATATAAATATTATTAATAATACACTTCTTATATTTATAGGATAATTAACTGCTAAAAAAGCACCTCCCAAATACATAACTAAACAAGCTATAGTACATTGAAAATTACTTTTTAGATGAATTCCTGCTGCACTTAATCTTATTACTGAGAACATACCTAATAATATTACTGTTTCCTTAAATATACCAATCAAAAAAGCAAATATACATACTATTGTTATCTTAGATAAATTCAGTAGAATCACCATAATTCCTAAGTATAATTTCTCCAAATCTTTTATATTTAAATTTAAGCTATTTCCAATATAAATAGTTAATTTTTTAGCTATATAATCCCATATATCAAAATCTTTAATTATTAGTTTCTTCATTTATTAAAAATAAATATTTACTTTTCTTTCTTAAGCAAATCTACTGATACCTTAGGTTCATAAAATCCAAGTAATGTCGAAAATTCATTAGCATGAGTTTCTCCTAAATTTATTAATACCTTTGCAACTTTCTTCTTAATACTTTTGTTTTTCATCATTAATCTCCACCTTTACTTTAAATTCAGTAACTTTTTGTAAAAAATAACATTTCAAACACTTAAATAAAACCTTAAAATACAATATTTGCCCCTTTTATTCTAATATATTCATTTTTTATATATTTTTATGTGTTATTATAATAATATAACATTTATTCAGGAGATTCAACATGCTTAGAATTTTTATTTGCGAAGACAATTCGATTCAACAAAACAAATTTAAAAAAATAATCGAAGACATTATAATGATTAATGATTATGATATGGAGACAAGCTTAACCACCTCTGACCCTTATGAAATATTAGCTTATTTAAAGGTTAATCCTACCTCTGGTATTTATTTTTTAGATGTTGATTTACACTCAAATATTAATGGTATACAACTTGCAGAAGAAATAAGAAAATATGATCCACGTGGTTTTATAATATTTATTACTTCTCATGCTGAAATGAGTTATTTAACTTTCTTATATAAGGTTGAAGCCATGGATTATATAATAAAAGATAACTATAATAATATTCGCCAAAGAATACATGATTGTATTCAAAATGCTAATGAAAAATATCAAGCTATCTGTAACAATTCTCAAAAGGTTTTTTCAATTAAAGCCAATGATAAAATTGTTAACATAGATTTTAATGACATAATTTTCTTCGAAACTTCGAGCACAATACATAAAGTTATTTTACATTGTACTAATAGACAAATCGAGTTCTATAGTAAGATGAAAGAAATAGAACAAAATCTAGACGACCGTTTTTGCAGGTGTCATAACTCCTTTATTGTAAATACAGATAAAATTAAAGAGATTGATAAAAAAAGACGTATAGCATATATGATTAATGATGAAGAATGCCTTATTTCAACCAGAGGAATAAAGAATCTAATTAAATAATAAAAATACTATCTTGAAAGGATATTTTTCAAGATAGTATTTTTATTATTTACTCTTTACACAAAATAATATATTCTTGATCTTTAAAAGCTTTAAATTCTATTATTTCATTATCTATTATTTCATAATTAACATCTTTAACATATATATTTTCTCTATCATATTTTACTTTACAAATTGAATTACTATTTGACTTAAGTACTGTTCTCATCATTTTTGAATCTGCCCACTCTATAGATACTTCAAAATTTCCACGAGCCTTTAATCCAATAATTTTTCCTGATACCCATTTTGTAGGTAAAGATGGCAAAAGTTCTATATATCCTTTATGGCTTTGCAGTAAAGATTCTGCCATAGCTGCAGTTCCTCCAAAGTTGCCATCAATTTGAAAAGGAGGACATACATTAAATAAATTACTAAAGGTAAGTTTATCTAATAACACATTAATATATTTTTGAACCATCTCTTTATCCTTCATCCTTGCAAATAAAGCTATTACCCAAGCACAGCTCCATCCTGTATGTCCCCCACCATTTTCAAGTCTTCTTTTTAAAGATATCTTCATAGCATCAAATATCTCTTTATTATTTTCTTCTGTAATTTCTCTTCCAGGATATAATGAAAATAAATGAGATAAATGTCTATGTCCTATTTCATACTCCTCAAAATCTTTATACCATTCCTGAAGCTGTCCGTATTTTCCAATCTTATAAGGATATAATTTTTCCAAAGCATTTTCAAGTCTTCTTCTAAAATCTAAATCAAAGTCTAAGATTTTAGATGCTTTAATACAATTGCTAAATAAATTCTTAGTTAGCTCCATATCCATTGTAGATGCTAAGCTTGGAGAGCACTTCTTTCCATCTGGAGTTAAAAAATTATTTTCTGGAGAAATAGATGGACAAGTAATAAGTCTACCTTTATTGTCTTCTATAAGCCAGTCCAATAAAAACTCTGCAGCTCCCTTCATTAAAGGATAATTCTCCTCTAAAAAGACCTTATCTAAAGTAAATTGATAATGTTCCCATATATGATCACATAACCATGCACCTGCCATAGGCCAATATGCCCATTCTGCACTTCCCCCTGCTGGTGTCGCCTGTCTCCATAAATCTATATTATGATTTGCTGTCCAACCTGCACATCCATAACGTTTTTTTGCTGCATCTGCCCCAGTTTCTGATACTTCTCTAATTAACTTAAATAAAGGATTATGGCACTCTGATAAATTACATACCTCTGCAGGCCAATAATTCATTTCAACATTAATATTAGTTGTATAGTTACTGCTCCATGCAGGTCTTAAATCTTCATTCCATATTCCTTGAAGATTTGCCGGCTGACAATCTCCTCTTGATGATGATATTAAAAGATATCTTCCATATTGAAAATATAGCGTTAATAAAGATATATCTTCATGATTCTTTTTAAAAGCTTCTATTCTTTTATCTGTAGGTATATCATTATATTTTTTTCCTCCTAATTCAAATGATACTCTTTCAAATAATATTTTATATTCCTGAGTATGATTATTCTTTAGGCTAAAGAAGTTTTTATTTCTCACTGAATTTAAGTTTATATCACATAATTTATCAACATCTTTGCCTTCTAACCCAGCCTCTTTTTTATATCCATTAAAACTTGTATTTGCTACTAATTTTAATACAGCTGTATTACAATCTGATATATTTAAAAAACCATCTTGTAATACTACTTCTCCCTCATGAGCTTCAACATTAACAAGAACTTTAAAGTTCATTCCCTTCTTTCCTGATTCATCATAAATTACAGGATCTTCCCCTTCTTCATAAGAAGGAAGTGCTGAAATTGGTGCCTTACCTTTCATTTGAAGAGTAAATTTATCATATTCCTTAGTCTTATATCGTAATAAACTATCAAGAGACACAGTAAAAGACATTTTTTCATTACATGTAAGCTTAATTACTATAACTTCATCCGCTTTAGAGGCAAATATTTCTCTTGAATATTCCTTTTCATTAACTTTATATCTAACTTTAACACAGCCACTATCTAAGTCTAATTCACGTCTATAATCTTCTACATTGCCTTCTTCATCAAAGTTAATATACAAATTTCCCATAGGTGCATAAGATTGATTCCAAGGCCCTAATAACTTTTCATTTATAATATCTTGAGCTTCTATATATTTTTCTTCAAAAATTAACTTTCTAGCCTCATTAATATAACTAAAATTATTACCTTTTTCTCTTATTGGAGTACCTGTCCACAAAGTATCTTCATTAAATTGTATTCTTTCATGAAATACATCTCCAAAAACCATAGCACCTAACCTTCCATTACCTATAGGAAGTGCTTCTACCCATTCTTTAGCAGGCTGTTTATACCATAATTTTAATTCTGATTCTACAGTATTATTCAAGATAACCAGCTCCATTTCTAAAATATATAATTATTTTTAATAGAAATATTTTGACTTAACTTAATATCCTGAACAGAGCTTCCTACCATTATCTTAAATTCTCCACTTTCTATATTCCACTTTCTCTTAGTTTCATCATAAAAAGCAAAAGCTCTCTTATCTAATGATACTGTCACAGTCTTAGTTTCCCCTGGTAATAGATTCACCTTATTAAATCCCTTTAATTCCTTAATAGGTCTTTTTACTGATGAATTTATATCTCCTACATAAACTTGGCTTATTTCCTTACCTTCCATATCACCTATATTACTTAAGTCAAACTTAACCAAAACACTTACATCATCTTCTTTTTCATCTACTGTAACATCTATATTTTTATATTCAAAATTTGTATAAGATAAACCATGTCCAAAGCAGAATAAAGGCTCTACATCATAAGTTGAAAAATATCTATATCCTACAAATATTCCTTCTTTATAGTTAACCTTATCTTTCTTTGCAAATTCTCCTATAGAATGTGCTGGAGAGTCCTCTAGTTGCTTAGGATAAGTAACTGTAAGTTTACCTGATGGATTTACCTTTCCAAATAAAACTTCTCCTAAGGCAGTTCCCCCTTCAATTCCATTGTACCAAGTTTGCACTACAGCTTCTGAAGAATCTATCCATTCTGTAGCATCTATTGGAGAACCACTTAAGATTACTACGGCAGTATTTTTATTCACATTTAATATGCTTTTTATTAACTCATTTTGATTATATGGAAGTAATAAATCTGATCTATCATATCCTTCACTATCAATTCTATGTTTTATAGCTTCATCACTTGAAACCTTTAGTGCATTATCTTCTAATCCTAAGTTTTCATCCACATGCTTTAAACCACCAACAAAAATTACAGCATCAGCTTCTTTTGCTGCTAAAATAGCTTCTTTTAAAAGATCTTCCTGCTCTTCTTCTTTACTGCTATACCCTTTGTAGTACTTAACTTCTGTATTTCCTCCTAAAGCCATCTTTATTCCAAGTAGTGGTGTAACTTCATATAATGCCTTAATTTCTGCACTTCCACCACCATTAGAATGTGCTACATTAGCATTTTCACCAATTACAGCTATCTTTTTTATTTTATTTTTATTAAATGGAAGTATCTTATTATTCTTTAATAAGACTATAGATTCTCTTGCTATATTAAGTGCTTTTTGTCTATGGTCTGGTGTATTATATTCTCCAGCTTCTCTTCCTTCTGAAAAAATATTTATCTTATACATGAATTTTAATATTCTACGCACTTTTTCATCGATTTCAGTTTCCTTAACCTTCCCCTCCTTTACTGCTTCAATTAAAGGATTTGCAAAGAAGTATTCATCAAAATTAAATCTAACATTCATTTCAATATCTAATCCTGCATTAGCAGCTTCAACTGTGCCTCTAACTGCTCCCCAGTCTGAAACAGTTATTCCTTCAAAGCCCCATTCATCCTCAAGAACTCCTTTAATAAGCTCTTTATTATGAGAACAATAATAACCAAATATCTTATTATAAGCAGTCATTACAGAATAAGTATTACCTTCCTTTACTGCTGCCTCAAAAGCTGGAAAGTAAATTTCCCTTAAGGTTCTTTCATCAATTATAGCCTCATATTCTAATCTTTCTGTTTCCTGACTATTAACTGCAAAGTGCTTTACACAAGCTGAAACATCATTCTTTTCTTGAACACCTCTAATATAGCTGACTGCCATTTTTCCTGCTAAGAATGGATCCTCAGACATATATTCGAAGTTTCTTCCACATAGAGGGCTTCTAACAATATTAATACCAGGTCCTAAAATCATATCCTTACCTCTAGCTCTTGCTTCACTTCCTATAACATCTCCAGCATCATAAGCAAGTTCAGTATTCCAAGTTGCTGCTAATGCTGCTATACATGGCATATAAGTTACATAATCATCTGAATTTCCTACTGGAACCCAGCTTGCATCAGGAAACTCATGCCTAACTCCCATTGGTCCATCTGACATCTTTAATGCTGGAATATTTAATCTCTTTACTCCTTCTGTTCTAAATAATCCTGCTCCATGACACATACTAACTTTTTCTTCTAATGTAAGTTTTGAAATTATATCTTCAATATTCATATTAATACCTCCTACTATGAAAAAATAAGGAAGGGATATTAAATGCCCTTCCTTACTTTAAAAATCATTTTAATTTACAGATTACTTTGCTATTACCTGACTGAACTATAATTTTTGTATCATTGACTTCCTTAACAAGTTCACCTCCACTAACGCTTTCAACATTAGTTTCATCTTTTAATACAAAATTCCAAGCACCTTCTACTCCTTCAGATATAATAGTTATTTCTCCATCCTTCTTTATAGCCTTAACCTTTAAAATCTCATTAGAATTCATATCGAAAATCTTAGTATCTGTCTTTTCATTTTCCTTTAGATTATAAGCAAGTACTGAAACATCTTTTCTAAAATCATAATCTGGCTTAGTATTTTCACTTCCTACAGCCACTAAACTATTTTCTTTAATTAGCATAGGGATACTTAAATAATCATGATGTTCCTTTATCCATCTGCCACCTTCATATTGTTTACCATTAATATAATTTGTCCATTTTCCTTCTGGAAGATAGTATTCAGCAATTCCCTCTTCATTGAATATTGGCGCAACTAAAACTGAATCTCCAAGCATATATTGCTTATCTAAATATGAACAAGCTTTATCATTTTCATATTCTAATACCATAGATCTCATAACTGGAATTCCTTCTTCATGAGCTTTAATTCCCATGCTATAAAGATATGGCATTAGGCTGCACTTAAGTTTAGAAAAATATCTAACAACATCAACTGCTTCTTCATCATAAAGCCAAGGAACTCTATAAGATGAGCTTCCATGAAGTCTACTGTGAGATGATAATAATCCGAATGCAACCCATCTCTTATAAACATCTGCTGTTGAAGTACTTTCAAATCCTCCTATATCGTGGCTCCAAAAACCAAACCCAGACATACATAAGGATAATCCACCTCTTAATGATTCAGACATTGCCTGATAAGTTGATTCACAATCTCCACCCCAGTGAACAGGGAATTGTTGTCCACCTGCTGTTGCCGATCTAGCAAATACAACCCCTTCTTTTTCTCCCTTAACTCCCTTAATTGTTTCAAATACTAATTTATTGTAAAGTTGTGTATAGTAGTTATGCATTTTTTGTGGATCTGAACCATCATAATAAACTACATCATCTACAGGAATACGTTCACCAAAGTCTGTCTTAAAACAGTCAACTCCCATATCTAATAAATCTTTAAGCTTTCCAGCATACCACTCACAAGCCTTTGGATTTGTAAAGTCTACAATTGCCATTGCAGGTTGCCACATATCCCATTGCCATACATCGCCGTTTGTTCTCTTAATAAAATATCCTTTTTCTTTTCCTTCATCAAATAATTTAGATTCTTGACCTATGTATGGGTTAATCCAAACACAAATATTTAATCCTTTTTCTTTTAATCTCTTTAACATTCCCTTAGGATCTGGGAAAACTCTATTGTCCCATTCAAAATTACACCAGTTAAATTCTTTCATCCAGAAGCAGTCAAAGTGGAATACCCTAAGAGGAATATCTCTTTTAGCCATTCCATCAACAAAACTTGTTACTGTTTCTTCATCATAATTAGTTGTAAATGAAGTTGTTAACCATAAACCAAATGTCCATGCTGGTGGAAGTGCTGGTTTTCCTGTTAGCTTAGTGTAATTTTTAATTACTTCTTTCATTGAATTTCCACCAATTATAAAGTAATCAATATACTCTCCTTTTACGCTAAACTGTACCTTAGATACCCTTTCTGAAGCTACTTCAAAAGAAACTTTTTCAGGATGATTTACAAAAACTCCATACCCTTTATTAGTTATATAAAATGGAATATTCTTATAACTTTGTTCTGTACTTGTCCCACCATCTTTATTCCATATATCAACTGTTTGACCATTCTTAACAAAAGGAGTGAATCTTTCTCCTAACCCATATACCAATTCTCCAACCGATAAATCTAACTGCTCTCTCATAAATACATCTTTTTTATCTTGAATAATATAAGCCAATCCTCTACCAGGGCTTGAAGTAAGCTTTTTATCTTTATTATAAAAACTCATATTCCATGACTCTTTATTAAATGTTACCTTTAAATCTCCTGATACTAAAGAAACTAAATTATCATCTTCATTAATTAAGCAATTAATATTATCCTCTTCACAAATATGAAAATCAGGTGTTTTATCTTGTCCACCCATATAATGATAAGCTCTCACTCTGATAACATTTTCAATAGGTGATGTAATTTTATATGTTATCACAGGACCTTGAAGAGTATCTCCTCTGTGATTTATTCTGTTGCATGGTGCATATACTGTTAATTCTTTTTCTTGAACTTTTGTACTGTAAACTTCTTGAGGGCTAAATGTTTCAACACCTTCCCTATTTAGCCAACAGCCATTACTAAATTTCATATTTCTTCACTCCTTTATATAAATTCACCTCAAAATAGCTAACAGCTACTTTGAGGTGATTTCCATTTAATCTGTTAAACTAATCTTAGTCATTCCAAAGTTTCATTGTATCTTTTACTATCTTAGTCATTCCTTCATCAGCTTTCTTAATATCCATAGCCTTTAAGTCATCTTGAATCTTATCCCAAGCTGCATCAAAATTACTTTCGCTTCCTAGGATAGCTTGTGTTATAGCTTTTTGAGTATAGTCATCTGCTTTCTTTTGAATAATAGCAACATCACTATCAGTAGGTACGTTATATTGCCATACACCACCATGTTTAGACTTACCTAATTCATCAGGTTGTGGGAACATTTCTGTCCAAGAAGTCTTTCCATAAGCAGCTAAAGTTTCTTTTTCTGCACTATTGTAGTTATCAATGTAATTTTGTAATGTATCAGTATTGTAAGTGTCTCCATTAGCATCTCTATCTAATTCTCCTCTTTCTGGGAATGGATAGATATACTTACCAACACCACTATTCTTCTTATAATCCTTATCTGTATTTAACTTTTCTTGTACTTCTGGTAAGAACTTTCTCTTTCCGTCTACAACTTCATAATGTTTACCTTCAATACCCCAGTTAAGAAGAACTTGTGCTTCATCTGAAGCTAACCAGTTTAAGAATTGGAATGCTCTATCTTTGTTTTCACAACTTGTAGTAATACCAACACCAAATCCACCACTAAATCCGTAATCTTTTAATGTTTGATCTTTGCACTTATCATTTAAAGTTACTGAAAGAGGTGCATAAGTTCTTTCATACATTCCAGCACCTTGTAATGCTTTCTTAGGTTGATCATAATCCCAAGAAGCATCTGATAATCCAAGAACTATTCCTTGAGATATCTTAGCTTTATAAGTGTCTTCCTTTTGAGTAAATGATTCTGGATCTAATAATCCTTCAGCATTCATATGGCATAACCATTTGAAGTATTCTTTACATTCTGGTAATTCAAATTTATAAGTTGTTTCTCCTGTTTCATCATCAACTTTCCATTGACCATCATCTGGAATACCAGCTACTATACCTGCTCTATTACCACAAGTAATTAGCCATCTCCAATCACTTGCCATTAATGATAAACCAATTGTTTTTTGTCCATTTATTTCTGGATATTTTTCTTTATATTGTTTAATTGCCTTTTCATAATCTTCTAATGTTTTTATTACTGGATACCCCAAATCCTTTAAAACAGCATTTTGTATTTGTAAAGCTCCATCTGGATTCTTAACTTCACTATTAACTCTATAAGTACCTACTGTATATATAGATTGATCATCAGCACTATATCTTAATCTCTTTAATTGATCTCCATATAAAGTTTTTAAATTATCTCCTTGTTTATCAATATAATCATCTAATTGAACAAGTGCACCTGCATCAACAAGCTTACCTGTATCTCCTTTAGCAAATATTAAATCAGGATATTCACCACTTGCTATCATTAAAGGAATAGCTTGTTCATCTCCTGCTACTGGATGTGTTATTTTTAATGTTACTCCTGTTAATTCAGTAATTTTTTTAGCAACATCATCATCAAAAACAATATCTTCAGTTGAATCCTTTGTAAACATTGTTAATGTTATTGGAGATTTGTCCATTTCTCCTGATGAACTACTAGATGTAGTAGTTGCCTCATTTTTACTGCTACCACAACCTGTCAAGCATGCTCCCATCATTACGCCTGCTAATACTAATGGTAAAATCTTATTTTTTCTCATGTGTATTCCCCCTTAATCATGAAATAAATAATATATAAAATAAAAGCTTTAAAGCTCTTAATGCTAAAATAATATCAACTCTTTACTGCCCCTAAAGTCATACCTGTTACAAAATATTTTTGTACAAAAGGATAAACTAATAAAATAGGAACTGTTGCCACCATAGTTATGGCCATCTTTATTGATTCTGGATTTACTGCAGTAACTTGTAAGTTTCCAGTACCAGTGTTAGCTGCTGTTACTGCACTTGCTGATGCATTATCCATAACCTTCATAAGTTCATATTGTAATGTTGTAAGTGATTCATTTGATCCTGCATAAAGATAAGTATCAAACCAACTATTCCATTGACCAACAGCTATAAATAAAGCAACTGTTGCAATTACAGGTAAACATAAAGGTAAAATTATCTTCCAGAATATCGTAAAATCATTTGCTCCATCAATTTTTGCTGATTCCTGAAGTGCTGGTGGTAATCCATCTATAAATGACCTAATAACTATTACGTTAAATGCACTTATTAGTGGTGGTAAAATATATACTGCAAAGTTATTAACTAACCCCATTTGTCTTATAAGCATATATTCTGGAATTAATCCTCCACCAACATACATTGTTAATACAAATAATATTGATACAAATTTACTAAATATAAAATCTCTTCTACTCATTACATATGCTACTATTGCACTAGATATAACTCCTGTTGCTGTACCTATTACTGTTCTTAGTACTGAGTTAAAGAAACCTCTTGTTAAGTTACTTCCAGTTGAAAATATCTGTTTGTAATTATCTAATGTAAATTCTCTTGGAAATATTGTAATCCCGCCTTTTACTGTATCAGTGGCATTATTAAGTGAAATAGCCAAAACATTCAAGAAAGGATATATTGTTATAATTGCTATAAATATCATTAATATAATCAGAAACACATCAAAAGGTTTAGTTTTTTCTTTCATTAGATAAGACCTCCTTCTCCAGATTTCTTAGCAATTCTATTAGCTAAGAATATTAAGATTACACTTACTACAGATTTAAAAATACCTATTGCAGTACCAAAGGAATATCTAAACATTCCAATACCATAGTCAAGAGCATACTTATCTAATACTAATGACTTATCAGCCACTATTGTATTTCCTAATAACATCTGTTTCTCAAATCCTATATTAATTAAGTTACCTATACTCATTATTAATAAAACTACTATAGTTGGTTTTATTGATGGTAAAGTTATACTTATCATCTGTCTGAATCTTCCTGCACCATCAACCTTTGCAGCATCATATAATTCTGGATCTATTGCAGTTATAGCTGCTAAATATATAATTGCATTCCATCCCATTTCTTTCCATACATCTGAGCATGTTACTATTCCCCAGAAGTAATTGGGATTAGACATAAACGGTATTTGAGAAGAAGTTATATGTAACTTCATTAGTAAATCGTTTACTATGCCGCTAGGTGCTAACATACTTGTTACGATTGTTGCTGCAACAACCCATGAAATAAAGTGTGGCAAATAAGAAATTGTTTGAATAATCTTCTTAAATCTTGCTTGCCTTAATTCATTTAATAGTAAAGCAAATGCTATTGCAAAAAATGTACCAAAGACTAATCCTAAAATACTCATTGCTAATGTATTTTGTAATGATTGATAAAATTGAGGTTCTTTAAATAATGTTTTAAAATGTTTTAACCCCACAAAAGTTTGATCAAGGAATCCTTTTCCTGGTTTATAATCCTCAAATGCCATTGCCCACCCTGCAAGTGGCAGATATTTAAAAATAATTACCCATATAACAAAGGGTAATGACATAAATATCATTGCTTTTTGATTTTTTAACTTTGTAAACAAAGTTTGCTTATTAGTTTTTGTAACTTTTACTTTTGTTATATCAGCAGTTCCGACCTCCATAGCTATACCCCCTTATATTTTTTCTCCTCATATTACATATTTTAACGTTTACTTAAAAATAAAAATACCTACAAAAATGTATATGTTTTCATATAAAAATTAGAGTAGTTTTTCTAGGTATAAATATACGTAAAAAACTACTCTAATTTAAGCTACTAATTTCTATATTTATTTTTTATTTCCTCTTCTAGCTCATAGATAATATTATCTTCTAAATACATTATTAAGTAAGCTATAATACTTGCTCCTAAAAGTACTCCTAGTAAAGCTATTTTAGCTGTTTTTATAATAAATAAAACTATTACAATCATAGCTATACAAGTAAAACTTATATAAAATTTAGTAATCATAAGCCTTACTGAAATTTTAATAGCGTGTATTATTTTCATATTATATCTTGATATTAAAGGATAGATATATAGTGAAATTAACGATATAGCTAATATCCCTAACAAAAATACATTTGCCATAAAATTATTCCCTTCTCCTTTAAAATAAGTCATATCAAAATAACATACTGCTAAGGCACTATTTACTATTATGCTTACTATAAGTCCTTGGAAAAAATTAATTTTATAAAAATGAAAAAAGTCTCGCACTGCAGCAATTTCCTTTTCTCTAACTAACTTCCCCATAACAGAAAATAAAGTTGTAAAAGCTGGCCCTAATAATATAGAAATAAGCAGAAGAATTCCTAATGAACTTTCTTTACTGTATCCTGAAATATATATGAGTATTGGGGAAATAACCAGCAAAAAGCATATGTTTGATAATAATAGATCTGTTATATAAGTTAAAATTTTATATAAAGGAGTATTGGTCATATCTTTATTTTCATTCATAATTCTCACCTCTAATTTCTTTCTTCACATTTTAACATTTATAATATTTTATGTAAATTAACAGCATCGGTCTTTTTTAATCTAAAAAAATATCAATTAACTTGCAGGAGAGCTTTGAAAGCTAACCTGTAAATTAATTGATAACTATTTTAATTAATATTAAAATGGATTTTCTGTTTTATAAAGCATACCCTTTGGTTGATTAAATCCTATTTCTTCAACACCTAAATATTTAAATAATTCAAATATAGCTTTTCCATAGTGTCCAAAGGCTACTGCTCCATGATGTGGGAATCTATTTTTAATTAATACATGTCTATAGAATCTTCCCATTTCAGAAATAGCAAATATACCTATTGATCCAAAAGAACGAGTTGGAACTGGTAAAACTTGACCTTCTGCTACATAGGCATTTAATCCTGATTCAGCTGTACTTTGTAATCTAAAGAAAGTAATTGCTCCAGGTTTAATATCACCTTCAATAGTTCCTCTTGTAATATTAGGTTCTGTGTCTGGTTCAAGAGATCTCTTCATAATTTTTTGGAACTTAATTTCAGGTTTATTTAATCTACAAGCTGCTGTATTTCCACAGTGGAATCCCATAAATGTATCCTTTTGTGTATAGTTAAATTTATTCTTAATATCTTCTTCATAAATATCCTTTGGTACTGTATTATTAATATCTAGTAATGTAACACATTCATTGCTAATACATGTTCCTATATATTCACTTAATGCTCCATAAATATCAACTTCACAAGATACAGGAATTCCTCTTGCTGTTAATCTACTGTTTACATAACATGGTACACATCCAAATTGAGTTTGGAATGCAGGCCAACACTTATTGGCAAAAGCAACATATTTTCTCGAACCCTTATGTGCTTCAGCCCAATCTAATAAAGTTAATTCATATTGAGCAAGTTTTGGTAAAATTCCAGGCATCTTATTACCTTCTCCAAGTTCTCTTTCCATGTCCTTAACTACTTCAGGTATTCTTTCATCATCAGCATGTTCATTAAATGAAGCAAATAAATCTAGTTCTGAGTTTTCTTCTATTTCAACACCTAAGTTGTAAAGTTGTTTTATTGGTGCATTACAAGCTAAGAAGTTTTCTGGTCTTGGTCCGAAAGTTATTATCTTTAAATCTTTAAGCCCAAGAACTGCTGTTGCTATTGGTTTAAATTCTGCAATCATATCTGCAACTTCTTTAGCTGTTCCTACTGGATATTCAGGAATATATGCATTTATATTTCTAAGGCCTAAATTGTAGCTTGCATTAAGCATTCCACAATAAGCATCTCCTCTTCCATCCATAAGGTCTGATCCTGATTCTTCAGCAGCTGCTGCGAACATAACTGGTCCATTGAATTCTTTAGCCATAATAGTTTCTGGTCCTTCTGGCCCAAAGTTTCCAAGATACACTACTAAAGCGTTTACAGAAGCGGCATTAATATCTTCTAACGCCTTTCTCATATCTATTTCATTTTCAACATTTACTTCACATTCGTAGATATCTCCATAACATTCTTTATAAGCACTTACTACTGCTTGTCTACGTCTTTGTGATAATTCCATTGGGAAACAATCTCTTCCCACAGCTACTATTCCTAATTTAACTTCAGGTATATTATTCATTTTTTATTCCTCCTAAAAAACTAATTTTTTAAGTTTATATTTTCTCCTTTTAATCCAATAAATGCTCCATCTTCTTCAAGACCACTCTCTTTATGAGCACAAAGCCACTTGTTCTTTGCAAAAAGTAAAGCATCTTCTCCTTCTTTTTTAATATCCTTTTCTAAAGGCATATTTGTATCTTTAGGTAATACAACAACACATTTAAATCCTGATTCATTTGCATTACATGGTGCATAATGAAGAGTTGTAGCATATACCTCTATAATACTTCCCTTAGGTACTAAAAAAGCTTCAATTTTAGCTGTGTTATAAGTGAAGTCATCTTCCATATCCTCTTCTTTTCCAAGTAAGAGAATAAGATCTTCTGCTGCAATATTTATCTCAGAAGAACGATGATACTCTACTGCATTAAGCAAATAATTATTACCATTACAATATCCTATCTGTATAGGTAAGCCACCGTATTCTCTTTCCATTAATTCTTTTGAAATATTTAAATTTTCAAGTTCTTTAATAGATGGCTCATATACAACATCTGATGGTAATGGTGTTTCACTCATTTTTTCAATAATTTCTGATGCATCATATCCTTTTAATACTTTTCCGTATCTTTTGAAATCAGAATCATTGATACTTTTGATAATCATATAAGCATCCCCTCATATCACTATATTTTCTTTATTAAAATACTTTTTAAAACTACTTTAATAAGTTTATTTTACATTTTTCAGATTAACTAGTCAATAAGATATATAAAACTATATAATATGTAGTTTAGAATTTTTTCACATATTTTCGTTTGACTCACATTAAATTTTCTGTTATCATAAGCGTATAATTTAATAAGTCTTAATTTTTTTATTAAGAGGGAGTAGTTTAAAATATAGCATCAACAATCGCGGCTTTTATGCCTGGTGTTATATACCTACATGGTTACGAGACTTTTAATATAATTAATACATTTAATTGGTATTGATTATATTAAAAGTCTTTTTTTAATGCATAGGAAAGTATAAAATTTTTTTGATGTTAAACACTGATTTTAACTGGCTTTCTCCTATGGAAGTTGTGAGATGCATTAAAAAATAATTGTAGGCCGCAAAAGAACCTAAAAGCAAAATAAT
>NZ_FPBY01000179.1 GCF_900116755.1 Clostridium sp. DSM 8431 | reverse complement strand
TTATAGCTGTTTATAGAGGGGTATCAACAAAATATTTAGCAAATTATTTAGCTCTTTTTAAATTTATATTTTCAAAATTTGATGAAAACCCAATAAATATAAAAGGAGAACATTCTTATTTAAGTACGAACTTTAAGGGACGTCCACCTATGTTTGAATGGCTAGTTTTATTTATCACTTTATTTAAAAATACAGCCTTTACATATTAAAAAATAGGACTATAGTCCTATATAAAAGGGACTGTAGATATCTTTAAATTTTCTCGTGAAAATATATAATAGAATCATAGGTATTAACCTCTTGCTTAAGTAAATTAACCCATGATTTACTATGATAGTTTCCCACCTATTAAAGCAAGTAAATATTTTATCGTTTGTATTAGAAAAAAGATGCTTTTAATTCAAATTAAAGGCATCCTTTTTTTGCGTAAAAAAGTAATGTTCATATGTTATAATTAATAATAAGTTATTAAATTAAAAAAGGAGGTTTTAATATAGAATATACAGTAGAATACTCAAAGAGAAAAACTATAGGCATAATAATAAAAGATAATTGTGACGTAATTATAAGGGCACCTTTTGGCACTAGTGAAGAATATATAAGTAATGTAGTTAATAAGAAGAGGGTATGGATAGAAAGTAAACTTGAGAAGTTTAAGAACAGACACAAATTAAATGATGATGAAGTAATGTTTTTGGGGGAAGTATATAAAAAAGTAGTAATAGAGCAAGAGTTTTTAAAAAGAGAATTTGTATGCATAGATAAAGATAGACTGTTAATTAATGTTAAGAATAAAGAAAATGAATTAAAAGTTCTTGAAAAGTTTTTTAGAGAACAATGTAAAACCTACATAAAAGAAATCGTTAAAGAGTACATATCCATAACAGGACTTGTTCCTAAAGAGATAAAAATAAAGGAACAAAAGACTAAATGGGGATGTTGCACTTATGACAATAGAATATTTATTAACTGGAAGCTTATAATGGCTAGAAAATCAGCTATAAAATATGTTATTGTTCATGAGATGTGTCACATTTTAGAAAAGAATCATTCTAAGAACTTTTGGAATAAGGTAAATGAGTTTTTTCCTAATTATAAAATAGAAGATATATATTTAAAGGAAAATGGATATCTTATGAAACTTAAAAACTAAGGAGCTAAAAAACATTTAGCTCCTTAGTTTTTATTCTTTATAATTCTTTATATATACGTCCATTTGAGGATAAGGAATATTTATATTCTCTTCATCAAATCTTATTTTCGCCTGTTCTAGAAGATAAAATTTAACAGGAGCGTAATCTGCATTCTTTGTCCACACGCGAACTAAAAAATAAATAGCATTATCGCCGTGTTCGCTTATACTTACAAAAGGTTCAGGCTCTTTTAAAATAAGATCATTCTTTTCCACAATTTCTAAAAGAACATTTTTTACTTTACGAATATCTGATTCGTATCCTACACCAAAATTAACATCAAGTCTTCTTGTATCTTTTAAAGAATAATTAATTATTGTTGAATTTACAATATTTCCGTTTGGTACAAGAATTTCATTATTATCTACAGTAGTGATTTCAGTATAAAAAATACTTATTTTTTCAACGGTACCTAAGTTATCTCCAGTTTCAATTAAGTCACCAACCTTAAAAGGTCTTAAGAATAAAAGGATAACCCCTCCTACTAAGTTAGATAAACTTTCTTTTAAACCTAAACTGACTGCTACACCAGCAGAGGCAAGAATTGTTGCAAATCCTGTGGTATTGATACCTAAGTAATCCATAATAACTAGAATCAATATAATTTGCAAAAATAGCTTGGCGATTCCGTTTAAAAAGCTATGAAGCGTAGGATCAATGACTCTATTATTAAAGAAAGTATCAATGGCCTTGGAAAACTTCTTTATTAATTTCCAACCCACAACTAAAAATATTAGGGCAAATATAAGTTTTGTTCCACGACTCATTGCCCAGTTAAAAAGATTTTCAGCGATTTTTTCTATATCCATTAAATCTCCTCCTAAGTTTCTCATATTAAGTATAATTTTTTTCGTGAGATAATACAATAACAAATATAGAGAGTGTTGTTTACAATTATGCAAAGATATGTTAATATTTAATAAATTGTTAAAGAAATTACAGGTATTTCAATGATTTATTAAAAGTTTGCTGGGTTTCATTAGACTTTTATAAGAAAAATGTAGTTTTTTCGAAGACAAGAATAAAATGGAGGATGGTAAGAATGGTAGGAAAAAAGAAAATAGGAGTTTTATTGGCAGGGCTTATGTCAGCAGCATTATTTGTAAGCTGTGGCTCTTCTGAAACTTCAGGAAGTTTAAAGAAGGTAGGAGTGATACAATACATACAGCATCCAGCGTTAGATTCATCAAATGAAGGCTTTATTGATGGATTAAAGGAAAAGGGGTATGAGGAAGGAAAAAATATTGAAGTTGAACAGCAAAATGCTCAAGGTAAAATAGATATTTCTCAGCAGCTTGCAGGGCAGTTTGTTAGTGCTAAGAAGGATTTGATTTTTGCAATAGCAACACCTACAGCTCAAGCAGTTTCTAATGCAACGAAAGATATTCCTATAGTATTTACATCAGTAACAGATCCAGTTGATGCAGGACTTGCAGATAGTTTAAAAAGTTCAGGCAAAAATATAACAGGTACTACTGATAAGGTAAATATAGATGAGCAATTAGAACTATTTAAAAAGATGATGCCTAATGCAAAAAAGATGGGAGTAATTTATACTACATCTGAAGCAAATTCAACAAATCAAGTTAAAGAATTAAAAGAAGTTGCACCTAAGTATGGTTTAGAGATAAAAGAAATAGGAATTGCTAATATAAATGAAATAAATCAAAATTTAAATAATGCAATATCATCAATTGATTCTTTATATGTTCCAACAGATAACAATGTTGCAGCTTCATATTCATTAGTTGGGGATATATGTGTAAAAAATAAGATACCAGCAGTATGTGCAGAGCCAGCTTTAGTTCAAGTTGGAGGTTTAGTTTCTAAAGGAATAGATTATTATGAATTAGGTAAAATGGCAGGAATTAAAGCAGCAGAAATTTTAGATGGCAAAAATCCAAGTGACATTGCTATAGAACCTATGAAGGAATTAAAAATAACTATAAATACAGATGTTCAAGAAAAATTAGGAATTGAACTTCCAGATGATATACTTGATGAAGCTGAAAAGGTAACTGGAGGCGTTAACTAGTGGATTTACTTATTAATATCTTAGAACAGGCTTCATTATTTTCTTTAGTTGCAATAGGCACCTATATTACTTTTAAAATATTAGACTTTCCAGATATGACAGTTGAGGGAAGTTATCCTTTAGGAGCAGCAGTTACTGCTGTTCTCCTAATTAAGGGGGTAAATCCTTGGATTGCAATTATAGCATCGGCTTTTGCAGGAGCATGTGGTGGATTTTTAACAGCATTTTTACATGTTAAATTGAAAATATCAAATCTTATGTCAGGAATTCTTGCTATGATGGCTCTATATTCAATTAATCTTACTATTATGGGGAAATCAAATATACAATTATTAAAGGTTAATAATATATTTAAGGGCGCACTTCCTATATTAGTAATAGGAATAATTATATTGGTATTATTTAAGGTTTTAATAGATGTATTTATGAAAACAAAATTAGGTTTTTTACTATTTGCAGTAGGAGATAATGAACAGGTTGTAACTGCTCTTGGAGTAAATAAAGGAAACATTAAAATATTAGGCCTTATGATTGCAAATGCACTAGTTGCTTTATCGGGTGCCTTAACATGTCAGTATCAAGGATATTCAGATGTTGGAATGGGAACAGGAGTAGTTGTTAAAGGTCTTGCATGTGTAATAATAGGAACTTCACTTCTTGGAAGATTTTCTTTTATTAAATCTACATCACAATCAATACTAGGTACAATTATTTATTATTCTGCTATAACAGCAGCATTAAAATTAGGTTTAAATCCAAATCTTTTAAATCTTTTAACTGCTTTAGTAATAGTTGTTGCACTTAGCTGTGAATCTAACATATTTAAGAAAAGAAAAAAGAAAGTAAAGGATGGTGTTAATAATGCTAAAAATACAGCAGCTATCTAAGGTGTTCAATCCTAACACCATTAATGAAAATAAAGTTTTTGAAAATTTAAATCTTGAAATAAAAAAAGGAGATTTTGTAGCTATTATAGGTTCAAATGGAGCAGGAAAGTCTACTCTTTTAAATATGGTGGCAGGAAGCTTAAATTGTGATACAGGAAGCATACTTATAGATGGAAAGGATGTTACAGATAAGCCTGAATTTATAAGGTCTAAAGAAATAGGAAGAGTCTTTCAAAATCCATCAGTTGGAGTTTCTCCAAAGATGACTATTTTGCAAAATTTATCTTTAGCTGATAATAAAGGTAAAAGATATGGGTTAAGTTTAGGAGTAAATAAGAAAAAGGTGGAATATTATAAGAGCCTTCTAAAGGAAGCAGATTTAGGTCTTGAAGAAAAGCTATATAATAAGGTAGAGTTATTATCTGGAGGCCAGAGGCAAGCTCTTACACTTATTATGGCAGTAATGTCTAATCCTAAACTTCTTTTATTAGATGAGCATACAGCAGCTCTTGATCCTAAAACATCAGAAAAGGTTATGGATATTACAAAAAAGATTGTAAGGGAAAGAAAAATTACAACCTTAATGGTAACTCATAATATGAAACATGCCATTTCAGCAGGAAATAGACTATTTATGATGCATCAAGGAAATATAGTTGTTGATGTTGAAGGTAAAGAAAAGAAGGAACTTAATACAGACAAGCTTATGCAGTTATTTGAGAAGGTTAATATTAAGGATGACTTAAGCGATAGGACTTTATTTGGTTAAATTTTAATTAAGACTAGGTTATATTTATGTTTATGGTGGAGATTCTATTTTTATGAATCTCCATTTTTGATTTTATGAAAAGTATAGGTACTAAGCTATGTTATGTGTTAAAATCTTTAAATTATTTATAAAAATATGTTAATATAAATGTAGTAAATTTTTATATTAAGAATGTAGAGGTTAGAGTATGTATAAACCGTTAGCAGATAAAATAAGACCAGAAACCTTAGAAGAGGTATGTGGTCAAAAACATATATTAGGTAAAAATAAAATTTTAGATAGAATAGTTAAAAGTGGAGCTATAAGTAATATGATTTTTTATGGTCCACCAGGGATTGGAAAGACTACTGTAGCTAATATTATAGCTAAGAGCTGTAATAAGCAGTTTTATAAGCTTAATGCTACTAATTGTTCCATTAAGGATATTCAAGATATTTGTAAGGACTTAGATACCTTTATGGGGAGAAATGGAGTACTTTTATATTTAGATGAAATTCAAAACTTTAATAAAAAGCAGCAGCAAAGCTTATTAGAGTATATAGAAGATGGTAGAATTACTCTTATAGCTTCAACTACAGAAAATCCATATCATTTTGTTTTTAAGGCTCTTTTATCAAGATCTACTATTTTTGAGTTTAAGCCTTTAAGTGTAGAAGATGTAAAGGAGGCTCTTTATAGAGCAGTAGACATTGAAAAAAAGGACTTCAATGAAACTAAGCTTATTGTTACTGATGAGGCCATTGAATATTTTGCTTTATCTGGTAATGGAGATGTAAGGAAGGCTATAAACGGTCTTGAAGTTGCCATTAATTCAACTTATGCAAATGAAAACAAAGAAGTTATAATTAATTTAGATATTGCAAAAGATAGTACCCAAACTAAAGTAATTGCTTATGATATGAATGGAGATAGTCACTATGATTATCTTAGTGCTTTTCAAAAGTCTATAAGAGGAAGTGACGCTGATGCAGCTATTCATTATCTTGCAAGACTTATAAAGGCAGGAGATTTGATTTCAATATGTAGAAAGCTTCAAGTTATAGCAGCAGAGGATGTAGGTATGGCATATCCACAGGGATTCCCTATAGTAAAAGCTCTTGTAGATTCAGCTAAGGAGCTTGGGTTTCCAGAAGCAAGAATTCCTTTATCAGAAGCTGTTATTCTTTTAGCAACTGCTCCAAAATCAAATTCAGCTATTTGTGCTATAGATAAAGCACTTTCTCATTTAGATACTAAAAGTATAGGAGATATACCTAATCATTTAAAGGATGCTCATTATAGTGGAGCTAAGAATTTAGGAAGAGGCACAACTTATAAGTATCCTCATAATTTTGAAAATCATTATGTAAGACAGCAGTATCTTCCAGATGAACTTAAAAATGAAGTTTATTATGAGCCACAAAATAATAAATATGAAGAAAGTTTAAAAAGATATTGGGAAAAGATTAAATAAAAAAAGAAATCCGCCTTTAGGCGAGGGCACTGAAAAAGTGCCCTTAGGAAAATTAAGTCCAAAAGATTGTTATTCAACAATCTTTTGGGCTTTTTATGTTATACTTAATTTATTAAATAATAAGGGTGATTAGAGTGATAAAAAAGCAAGAAACAATGATTTTAAGTGAATATACAGGAATTTATGATTTGGTTGTTCCCAAAGACAATATGCTGAGAAAAATTAATGAATTAATTGACTTTTCATTTGTTTATGACGAACTTTCTAATAAATATTGTTCTAATAATGGTAGAAATGCTATAGATCCAATTCGTATG
>NZ_FPBY01000232.1 GCF_900116755.1 Clostridium sp. DSM 8431 | reverse complement strand
CCCGTTACGGACTTTCACCGATTAGTGCACGCCCATGCTGGGCGCACAAAAAAGTTGTAACTAAACAAATATAAATTATTTAGTTACAACATATAATTATTACTTTTTACCTTTTCTATCAGCTATCCAGCTTGTAAATCTAAATGCTAGTTCTATCATTGGCCATGATAATAAAACACATACAGCTGAAATAATAACTTCTTGATATGTTAAAGTAGTAAAACTAAATACATATCGTCCTAAAGGAATAACAAAGCATATTAGAGATACAAAGGCCATTAATAATACTAAAAGTAATTTAAATTTAGTGAAAGGCCTTGCTACTCTTGCTAATATAACTAAACTTACTCCTAAGAAAACTAATACTGCAGTTGTTCTACCTTCATCTACAGATCTTCCTGCCAAGTGACTTAATACAAAAGCTGAAACTGTAAGTATCATCATTACAATTCCATTTGGTATACTCTTTGTTAAGATTCTCTTTAAGAATCCTTTCTTAACCTTACCTCCTGATGGTCCTAGTGCTAAGAAGAATGCCGGAATTCCAATTGCACAACTTCCAACTAAGGATGTTTGTATCGGTGTCAAAGGATAAGGTAACATTAATATTGAAATTACTAAAGTTAAACTTACAAAGAACATTGTCTTTGATAAAAATAACTGAGCTACTCTCTCTAGATTATTAATCTGCTGTCTTCCCTCTTTTACTACGTTTGGTAAAGCTCCAAAATCCGAGTTCATAAGCACTAATTGAGCAACTGCCTTAGTAGCCTCAGAACCATTTGCCATAGCTATTCCACAATCAGATTCTTTAAGTGCAAGTACATCATTTACTCCATCACCTGTCATAGCTACTGTGTGACCATTCTTTTGAAGAGCCTTAACTAAGCTTTTCTTTTGGTGAGGTGTAACTCTTCCAAAGATTGTGTAATTATCTACTACCTCTGCAAGTTCATCAACCTTCTTTGGCAGAGTTCTTGCATCTACATATCTATCATAACCATCAACTCCAGCTCTCTTTGCTACCGCTGAAACTGTTACTGGGTTATCTCCTGATATAACTTTTACAGTAACACCTTCTTCTTTAAAGTATTTTAAGGCTTCTGGTGCCTCTTCTTTTATTACATCTTCAATTAATATAAGGGCGCATTCTTCAACTTCTGAAACAAGTCCCTTCTTTAAAGAAATTTGATTCACTTTTCCAAGTAAAAGCACTCTGCTTCCTTGAGCTGCTTCTTTCTCAACTTCATTTTTTATATTTTCATATTTATCTTGAAGCAAAACTTCAGGCGCTCCAAGGACCCAGCTTCCATGATTTCTTAATATTATTCCTCCCCACTTTCTTCTTGATGAGAAAGGAACTTTTTCAATTATATCTACCACAGGAGCTTCTTTATAATGCTCTAAAATAGCTTGCTGTGTAGGATTCTTACTATGCAGATTATGCGCTATAGCTGCAAGTATATTATCTATTTCACTTTGCTTAGCATTATTTAAATGTTTAACTTCTCTTACATTTAATCTTCCTTCTGTTATAGTTCCTGTTTTATCAACGCATAGTACATCTACTCTTGCTAAAATTTCTGTTGCAGATAGCTGCTGCACCAAGGTTTCATGTTTTGCTAATCTTACAACTGATACTATAAATGTTGCACTTGTAAGTAATACTAAACCTTCAGGAACCATTCCAATTATTCCTGAAACTACACTTATTAAAGCTTCTCTCCAACCTGAATTAGAGAAAAACATTTGAGTTGCTATTAATATTACTCCTAAAGGTCCTATTAAAAATAAAAGTATTTTTATTATCTTACTTATAGATGTTTGAAGTTCTGAATTTACTATTTTAAATTTTCTTGCTTCATCTGCAAGTTTTGAAGAATATGTATTTTCTCCAACCTTAGTTATCTTTGCATGACCTTCTCCAGCTACTATAAAACTCCCTGAGAACAATTCATCATTTTCTTTTTTATAGACTGGATCTGACTCACCTGTAAGCATTGATTCATCCACTTCAAGTTCATCTGAATCAATAACTATACAATCAGCTAAAACCTGATTTCCACTAGACAAACAAACAATGTCATCAACAACTAATTCTTCAACAGAAATTTCTTTCTCTACTCCATTTCTTAAAACTTTAGCTTTTGCCATACTTAAAAGAGATAGCTTTTCTAAAGTTTTCTTTGCATTTAGTTCCTGTCCAACTCCTATAATACTATTAACTATGATTACTCCTGCAAATATAGCATTTTTAGGAGAGCCTGCTATTATAACTAATAAAGCAAGAACTATATTAAGAGCATTGAAAATATTAAAAAAATTAGCTCTAATCATCTGCCATAAAGTTCTTGATGGTGCTGGTGCTAATTTATTGACTAAACCACTGTAAATTCTTTCTTTAACTTCTTCATCTGTTAACCCAAGTACTTTTTCTTTCACCACATAACTATATTCTTTTTTATTTATTTTACTAGACTCCATTAATTACTCTCCATTTAAACATTTTGTTTATACTATATATTTTAATTTACCAATCTTAAGATACTCTTAAATATTTAAAATTATTATATGATTTTTTCATAAACTATAATACTTCCTCTACTAATTATTCTTTAATTCTTCCCTATATTGTAATATACTATTCTAGAATAATGAATTAAATTAGAAAGGACATAATAATTATGTTTAGATCATTATATATTTATCCTCTAGCTATTTTAGCCGCACTTATAGCTCAATTAGGATTAATAAAAGCAAACTATTTAAAACGTAAAGATAAAATTGAAGAATACAACATGACTATATATAGAATAACACATTGGTGGGCAAAATTTGTCATAAAATTATCTGGATGTAAAGTTACTGTTAAAGGACTTGAGAATATTCCAAAAGATAAAACAGCTCTTTTTGTAGCAAATCACCAAAGTAATTTTGATATTCCTCTTTTAATGGCTGTAATAGATACTCCAAAAGGTTTTATAGCAAAAAAAGAATTAGAAGGTATACCACTATTAAGCGCATGGATGAGAAGAATTCAATGTGTATTTATGGATAGAAAAAACTTAAGACAATCCGCTGAAACAATTGTCAAAGGTATTAATATTTTAAAAAGTGGTTATTCTATGGTTGTATTCCCTGAAGGAACTAGAAGTAAGGGTGGTAAACATGGAGATTTTAAAGCAGGAAGTTTTAAACTTGCTACAAAGTCTAAATCATTAATAGTACCTGTTACACTTAATGGAACATATAAAGTTTTAGAAGAAAATAAAAATAAAATTAAAGCATCAGATCTTACTGTTATAATCCATAAACCAATAGATCCTACAGTATTATCAAAAGATGAATTAGCAAACTTACATGAAATTGTTCAGGATATTGTATTTAATCCTATAAAATAAAAGATGCCTTTTGGGCATCTTTTTTATATCATTTTCTCTATCTCTTTAAGACTGTCTTCAACTTCTTCTATAGGAAGATTACCTTCTATTAATATATCCTCATCCATAGCTTTTAATCTATTATAAAATTCTATCCCGTTATTAATGATGTTTTTACTTTTATTACTGATTTTAATCATATAAAATAACATATCTTCAGCCTTATCAAAACATTTATTATACTCATATAAATTAAATAACATTTTACTTTCACTTAAGTTTATTTCGTACTCACTTAAATAATCTAAAATAGACATAACATCATCTCTATATTTCTCATCTACTTCATTATCTTCACAAAAAGCAGCATAAAAACTTTTTAATGCTTTTTTATAAAAATTTATCTTATTTGAATTATTATTTAATTTATCATATATACATCCTTCAAAAAATAAAAGCTCTCCAAGGGCTGTATATCTGTCTGAATTATATTGATTTTCTTTACTTACTAATTCTAATATATTTTCAAAAGCTAATGTATTAACAGTAAGTATATCTAGGCCTAAAATCCCCTTCATACCTCTATCTATTCTCTTAAATGCAGATTCTATATCTCCATCCTTTAAATACTCATCTATATCTATCTTAATTAATTCAAGGGTAGATTCTATTTCTTTTTTTAAATCAGTTTTTAACATTTTATCACCTCATTAATAACAACATAATAGGGTTAATCATATTTCTTAACCCTTATATATCACTCAAATTTCCTGGTATCTTTTGTACCTCTTTGGATAAAACTAATTATAGATACATAAAC
>NZ_FPBY01000023.1 GCF_900116755.1 Clostridium sp. DSM 8431 | reverse complement strand
TCTCTGAATCACATCTTGGACGACCTGTTTTGCAGCCTTCCCCTGCAAAATATGATTTTAGGTCAATGTGATCTATTACATCACAGAAAGTATATACCGGATCTGAAATATCAATAATTTTTTCGATTTCCAATGGTAATTTTAATTGTTTTGTTATAAAATTATTATTAGTAAAATTATTTGGTATCATAATTTAATTTTACCAAAAAATCGCTGTAAGTTTAATGCCTACAGCGATTTTCTTTTTAGGAGAGTTTTTTTACATCCCCTTTTATATAGATAAATATTTAATTACATCTTCTCGTGGAATGTTCTATTTATAACATCTAATTGTTGTTCTCTTGTTAACTTAATGAAGTTTACAGCATATCCTGAAACTCTGATAGTTAATTGAGGATAGTTTTCTGGATGATCCATAGCATCAAGTAATGTTTCTCTATCAAATACATTAACATTTAAGTGATGAGCATCTTGTCCGAAATATGCATCCATCATGTTACTTAAGTTAGAAATTCTTTGTTCTGGTGTTTTTCCTAATGCATCTGGTATTATTGAGAATGTATTAGAAATACCATCTTGAGAATGTTCGTATGGTAACTTAGCTACTGAGTTTAATGAAGCTAAAGAACCTGAGTTATCTCTTCCGTGCATTGGGTTAGCTCCTGGAGCAAATGGTTCACCAGCTTTTCTACCACATGGAGTAGTACCAGTCTTCTTACCATAAACAACATTTGAAGTTATAGTAAGGATTGATTGAGTGTGGTATGCATTTCTGTAAGTCTTATTCTTTCTGATTTTGTTCATCATGTTTTCTACTAAGAATACAGCTATATCATCAACTCTGTCATCATCATTTCCGAATTTAGGGAAGTCACCTTCAACTTCGAAGTCAATAGCAATTCCTTCTTCATTTCTTATTGGCTTAACTTTAGCATATTTAATAGCTGAAAGTGAGTCGGCACAAACTGAAATACCAGCTATACCACAAGCCATTGTTCTAAATACATCTCTATCATGTAAAGCCATTTGTAAGCTTTCATATGAATATTTATCATGCATATAGTGGATAACATTTAATGTATTAACATAAAGGTTAGCTAACCAATCTGTCATAGCATCGAATTTTTCCATTACTTCATTGTAATCTAAGTATTCAGAAGTAATTGGTTCCATCTTAGGTGCAACTTGAACTCCTGATTTTCATCTTTACCACCATTAATAGTATAAAGAAGAGTTTTAGCTAAGTTAACTCTAGCTCCAAAGAATTGCATTTGCTTACCAATTTTCATAGCAGAAACACAGCAAGCTATTGCATAATCATCTCCCCAATATCTAATCATTAAATCATCATTTTCATATTGTACTGAGCTTGTGTCTATTGATACCTTAGAACAGAAATCTTTAAATCCTTTAGGAAGTCTTGTTGACCAAAGTACAGTTAAGTTTGGTTCAGGTGATGGTCCTAAAGTATAAAGTGTATTAAGCATTCTAAATGAGTTCTTAGTAACTAAAGTTCTTCCATCTATACCCATACCAGCAATTGATTCAGTAACCCAAGTTGGATCTCCTGAGAAAAGGTCGTTATATTCTGGAGTTCTTAAGAACTTAACTAATCTTAACTTCATTACGAAGTGGTCCATTATTTCTTGAGCTTCTTCTTCTGTAATTACACCATTTTTTAAATCTCTTTCTATATAGATATCTAAGAAAGTAGAAGTTCTACCAAGTGACATTGCAGCACCATTTTGTTGTTTTATTGCTGCTAAGTATCCAAAGTATAGCCATTGTACAGCTTCTTTAGCATTAGTAGCTGGCATAGATATATCTAAACCATAGCTTAAAGCCATATCTTTTAATTCTTTTAAAGCTACTATTTGATCAGAAATTTCTTCTCTTAGTCTGATAACTTCTTCATCTATACAGTTAACTTCTAAAGATTTCTTTTGCTTTAATTTATCTTCTATTAAAGCATCAACTCCGTATAAAGCAACTCTTCTGTAGTCACCTATGATTCTTCCTCTACCATAAGCATCTGGAAGACCAGTAACTATACCAGACTTTCTAGCTAATCTCATTTCGTCTGTATAAGCATCAAATACTCCTTGGTTATGAGTTTTTCTATGCTTAGTAAAGATTTCAGATATTAAAGGATCTACTTCATATCCATAAGCTTTAGCAGCATTTTCAGCCATTCTTATACCACCTTGAGGCATAACAGCTCTTTTTAAAGGTGCATCAGTTTGTACTCCAACAATTTTTCTAGAGCTTTATCAATATAACCAGGGTTATATTCATTTATTCCTGAAACAGTTTTTGTATCTACATCTAATACGCCACCGTTTTCTCTTTCTTTTTTAAATAATTGGCTAACTTCATCCCATAATTTAGTTGTAGCTTCAGTTGCCCCCCACTAAGAAACTAGCATCCCCTTCATAAGGAGTGTAGTTAGTTTGTATAAAGTCTCTTACGTTAATTTCTTTAGTCCATTTACCAGTATTAAAACCTGTCCATTCTTTTTTTACAATAATTCCCTCTTTCGTAAAATAATTAACATATATAATATATAAGGTCTATATTAACTATTTAAATGATTATTAATTAATATTAGATGATTGCTGATAATGGTTATTAATTAATATACATATAATTTGACATTATTTTTTTAAAAAATCAATAGTTTAATTAATGGAAAATAATAAAAACATTGTTATGAGGATATTATCGTAGAAAAAATAGAAGCATTAATACTAAAAAGATAGTATTATGGCGTAATTGTGCGAATTTTAGAATTAAGAAATTTGCTATATGTAGCAGGACAGTGATTTAATAATAAACTTAAATAATCTAGATCATTAGAAAAACATAATGTTAAGAAAAATGAAAGGAATATGTCAAAACCAAAAGTACTCAAAACTTAAAAAGTAAATTAAACTTATTTGCGGAAAATTATCTGATGTAAGATTAAGGCGTATTCATTACACACCTATAAAGGTAGTGAAAATTAAATCATCCAAAATAATTGTATAATATTTATTGAAAGAGATATATGCTATTAATAATAGAATATGTAGTTGTTGTTTTGGTGAAAAGATATAACACCTTGAATAAAGAATTAAACATACTTTATAAAGTTTCATAGGGTTTTGGCAAGGAAAAACGATGACTTGATATATTTAATTATAATAAAAAATGGAATTAGAAAAAGTATTAAGAATATTGACATATAACAGAAGTTAAAATATAATTTAATAGAATTTAATATTAAACGATGACTAGGATGAGTAAATTTATTGTTACTATGTTAGAGAGAAAGTGGTTGGTGAAAACTTTTTAGTATGTATTTTGAAGCTACCTATGAGTTTTATGAGTATCTAAGAGATGTATAGAGTTTATACATAATTAGGGTGGTACCGCGGAAGTTATGCTTTCGTCCCTTGCATTATAGGGATGAGGGCTTTTTTTAATATATAAAGAATTTGGAGGAAGAAAAATGAACAAAATTGGCACAAATGATTTACGTGAAGAATTTTTAAAGTTTTTTGAAAGTAAAGGTCATTTAAGAATGCAGAGCTTTTCTCTTGTACCTAAAAATGACAACAGTCTTTTATTAATAAATGCAGGGATGGCTCCTTTAAAACCATATTTTACAGGTTTACAAGAACCACCAAGAAGAAGAGTTACTACATGTCAAAAGTGTATAAGAACTGGAGATATCGAAAATGTAGGTAAGACATCAAGACATGGTACATTCTTTGAAATGCTTGGTAACTTCTCTTTTGGAGATTACTTTAAAGAAGAAGTAATTCCATGGGCTTGGGAATTCATAACTGAAGTTTTAAAATTACCAAAGGAAAAATTATATGTAACAATTTATCTTGATGATGATGAAGCTTTTGATATTTGGACTAAGAAAACTAATATAGATCCAGAAAGAATCTTTAGATTAGGTAAAGAAGATAACTTCTGGGAAATAGGGGTTGGACCTTGTGGACCATGTTCAGAAATTCATTATGATAGAGGAGCTGGAGATATAAGAAAGGTTGAAGATTTCTTAAAGGCTGCTGATGAAGATAGAGTAGTTGAATTCTGGAACTTAGTATTTACACAATTTGATAAAGATGAAGATGGAAATTATAACAGATTAGCTCATCCAAACATAGATACAGGAATGGGTCTTGAAAGAATTGCAACTATAATGCAAGGTGTAGATAACATATTTGAAATTGATACAGTTAAGAACATATTATCTAAAGTTTCAGCAAAGGCTGGGGTTAAGTATGGAGAAAACAATTCTACAGATGTATCTTTAAGAATAATAACTGACCACGTAAAAGGTGTTACTATGCTTATTTCAGATGGTGTTTCACCAAGTAATGAAGGTAGAGGATATGTACTTAGAAGACTTCTTAGAAGAGCTGCAAGACATGGTAGACTTCTTGGAATAAAAGAATTATTCTTAACAGAAATAGTAGATGAAGTAATTGCAAATTACGGCAAAGCTTATCCAGAATTAGTTGAAAAACAAGATTATATTAAGAAAATGGTATCATTAGAAGAAGAAAGATTTAATGAAACTATAGATTCAGGAATTAATATATTATCAGAATATATTGATGAATTAAAGAAAGAAAACAAGACAGTATTAGATGGTAAAAAAGCATTTAAACTTTATGATACATTTGGTTTCCCTTATGAATTAACAGAAGAAATTTGTGAAGAAAAAGGTTTAACTATAGATAGAGAAACTTTTGAAAAGGAAATGGAAGACCAAAGAACAAGAGCAAGAAATGCAAGAGGAGAAAGTTCTTACATGGGAAGTGAAGAACTTGCTATAAATAAACTTGATGCTTCAATAAATACTGAATTTACAGGATATACTAGTGTTGAAGGAGAAGGTAAAGTTTTAGCTTTAGCTGTAGATGAAGACTTTAAAACTTCTTTATCTGAAGGAGAAAAAGGTTATGTTATAACAGATAAAACTCCATTCTATGCTGAAATGGGTGGTCAAGTTGGAGATACTGGTATAATAACTACTGAAGGTGCAAAAGTTAGAGTTTACAATACTAAGAAAAATGTAGGTGGAAAGACTATACATTATGTAGAAGTAGAAGAAGGTACTATAAGTGCTGGAGATAATGTGACTCTAAAGGTAGAGGCAGCAAGAAGAAATGCTATATGTAAAAACCATACAGCAACACATATGCTTCAAGAAGCTTTAAAAGAAGTATTAGGAGATCACGTAAACCAAGCAGGTTCATATGTTGATGAAGAAAGATTAAGATTTGACTTTACACATTTCCAAGGCTTAACTTCAGAAGAAATTGAGAGAGTTGAAAAAATTCTTAATGAAAATATAATGAAGGTTTACAATGTTGAAACTAAGCTTATGACTTTAGAAGAAGCTAAAGAATCAGGAGCAATGGCGCTATTTGATGATAAGTATGGTGAAAAAGTAAGAGTTGTATGCGTTGGAGATTTCTCAAAAGAATTATGTGGTGGTACACACGTTAAAAATTCAGGAGAAATAGGTTTATTCAAGATATTAAATGAATCTGGTGTTGCAGCAGGTACAAGAAGAATTGAAGCTGTAACTGGAATGGGTGCAATGAAGTATGTTGAAGAAAAACAAAAAATGTTAAAAGAAGCATGCAGTGCATTAAAGTGTAATGAAAAAGATATATTAAATAGAATTTCTATGCAAAATGCAGAATTAAAAGAAAAAGATAAAGAAATAGCAGAACTTAAGAGCAAATTAACAAGTGGCGCTGAAGATGATATATTAAATTCAGCTAAGAAGATAAATGATTTAACTGTTGTATCTTATGCATTAAAGGATGTTGATGCTAATGCTCTTAGAGATTTAGCTGATAAGATCAGAAATAAGATAGATACAGGAGTAGTTGTATTACTAAGCGAAAATGATGGAAAGGTTAATTTAGTAGCTATGGCAACTAAAGACAGCGTACAAAAAGGTATTCACTGTGGTAAAATAATTAAAGAAGTTGCATCTGTTGTAGGCGGAGGCGGAGGAGGAAGACCAGACATGGCTCAAGCTGGTGGTAAGAATCCTGAAAAAATAAATGAAGCTATCCTTCACACTTACGAAATAATTAATTCTTTAGCAAAATAGTATACAATTATTAAAATTTAGAGTATAATTACTTGTATAAGGAAGAGAAATATGGAAATACTAATAATAGTAGATAAATATTATCCTTATAATAAATGTAAGGGGGTGAGCTGCTTAAAGTTGCAGCATTATTATGAGTAATGATATAGAAAGAACAATGCAGTTTGATGTTTCTAAGAATAAAGAAGTCTTAACAAAAGCGATATTAACAGAGGTTTATGATTCACTACAAAAAAAAGGATATAATCCAATAAATCAGCTTGTCGGATATCTACTTTCTGGAGACCCTACTTACATTACAAACTATAACGGAGCAAGAGCTTTAGTACGGAAACTAGAAAGAGATGAAATCCTAGAAGAAGTAATTAAATCTTATTTAGAGATAAAATAAAAGAAGGTGCCCGTTTAGTGCGGGCACCTTTTAAAATATATGAAACTTGGAGCTGAAAAATGAGAATATTAGGTTTAGATGTAGGACAAAAAACTATAGGTGTGGCTATTTCGGATCCTTTAGGCTTCACTGCCCAAGGAATAACAACAATAAGAAGAGAAAAGAAAAGCAAAGATATCGAAGAAATAAAGAAGATATGTGATGAATATAAAGTAGAAACTATAGTTATAGGTCTGCCAAAAAACATGAACAATTCTATTGGATTTGCAGGGGAAAAGATAATGGAATTTTCTGAAATGATAAAAGAAGAAATAGATATAAAAATAGAATTTTGGGACGAAAGACTTACAACAGTAGCAGCTCATAGAGCTATGCTTGAAGCAGATTTGTCAAGAGGAAAAAGAAAGAAAATTGTAGATAAGATTGCTGCAACCTATATTCTTCAAGGGTATCTTGATAGACTTTCAAATATGAAGTAAAAAATTAGTTGAAAATAATTATTGACAATATCTATAATAAATACTTAAAATGATTACTAAAGGAGCGATAATAAAATGATAAAAGATATAGAATTTATATATTTATTAAATGAAGAAGGTATAGAAGAAAAAATGAAGGTTATTACTTTCTTTAGAATAGAAGATTTAAACAGTGAATATGTTGTTGTTACTCCAGCTGATTTAGAAGCGGACGAAGCATATGTATTAAAATATGTTCAAGATGAAAATGGAGAAGACAACTATATTACTATAGATGATGATCAAGAATTCGATATTGTATCTGAAACATATGAATTATTAATGCAAGAAGATATAGAATAGAAAATTGTGGATTTTAAAGTGAGGGTGTTGCTATAATGGGAAAATTTATCCAAATAGATTATGATGTTCTTAAGGAAGATTTGAAGAAAAAAGGTTATAAACTAACTCCTCAAAGAAGGGCTATTGTAGATACTATAGTGGATAGCGAAGGTAAACATTTAACAGCAGAAGAAATATATGATGAAGTTAAAAAAAGGTGCCCTGAAATAGGACTTGCGACAGTTTATAGAACAATATTACTATTAGAGGAAATAGGAATAGTAAGTAGATTACACTTAAATGATGGTTGCAGTAGATATGAACTTGTACATAGTGATGAAAGACATAGACATCATCATTTAATATGTAATAATTGCAATGCTGTTATAGAAGTGGAAGATGATTTACTAGAAGAGCTTGAATGTAAGATTGAAAAGGATTATAATTTTCTAATTCAAGACCATAGCGTTAAGTTCTACGGCCTATGCAGTGAATGTCAAAAAAAACAGCAAGATAAAAAAGATGAATAAAAAGATTTTTTATTGAGAAGAAATCTTTTGTTTATATATAAAAATTATATAAAGGAGGGGAAGTATGAGAACAGAGCGAGCAAAGGTTAAGATAGTACCTCTAGGTGGCTTAGGTGAAATTGGGAAAAATATGACTGCTATTGAATTTAAAGATGATATAGTTGTTATAGACTGCGGACTTAGATTTCCAGATGAGGATATGTTTGGAATAGATGTTGTAATTCCTGACATCTCATACCTGTTAAAAAATCAAGAAAAGATAAGAGGTATATTTTTAACTCACGGACACGAAGATCATATAGGAGCGTTACCATATGTTTTAAAACAATTAAACGTTCCGGTTTATGGTACTAAGTTGACTCTTGGAATAGTTGAAACCAAGCTTAAGGAACACGGATTGTTAGATTCAACAGAACTTATAAGAGTAAAACCAAGAGATATTATAAAATTAAATACTGTATCTGTTGAATTTATAAAAACAAACCATTCAATAGCAGATTCAGTAGCTATAGCTATTCATACACCATTAGGAGTAATATTACACACAGGAGATTTTAAGATTGATTATACGCCAATTGATGGGCAGTTAACTGATTTTGCTAGATTTGCAGAATTGGGTAAAAAAGGTGTTTTGGTCATGATGGCAGATTCAACAAATGTTGAAAGAAAAGGCTACACGATGTCTGAAAAGACTGTGGGTGAAAGTTTTATGAAATTATTTGGAGATGCAAAGGGAAGAATTATAGTAGCAACTTTCGCATCTAATGTTCATAGAATTCAACAGATTATTGATGCAGCTGAGATGTATGGAAGAAAAGTAGCGGTATCAGGAAGAAGTATGGAAAATATTGTTCAAGTTGCTCTAGAACTTGGGTATCTAGAAGCAAAAGATGAAACATTAATTTCAATAGATCATATTTCAAAGTACCCAAATAATCAAATTGTATTAATAACAACAGGAAGTCAAGGAGAACCAATGTCAGCATTGGCAAGAATGGCGGCATCAGAGCATAGAAAGATTAATGTGGTTGAAGGAGATACTGTTATTATTTCAGCATCACCAATACCAGGTAACGAAAAATTTATTTCAAGAGTAATAAATCAACTATTTAAAAAAGGTGCAAATGTTATTTATGAATCACTTGCAGATGTTCACGTATCCGGACATGCATGTCAAGAGGAATTAAAGCTTATGCATACATTAGTTAAGCCAAGATTCTTTATACCAGTACATGGTGAATACAGACATTTAAAGCAACATGTTGAATTAGCATGTAAGTTAGGAATGGCAGAAAGAAATGCTATTATTATTGATAATGGAGATGTTGTTGAAGTTACAAGAAACTATATTAAGAAAACAGGAACTGTAACTTCAGGTCAGGTATTTGTAGATGGATTAGGTGTTGGAGATGTTGGTCATATAGTTCTTAGAGATAGAAAACATTTATCTCAAGATGGTATATTAACAGTAGTTGTTACAATGCAAAAAGAAACAGGAACTGTTATAGCTGGGCCAGACATTATATCAAGAGGATTTGTATATGTAAGAGAATCTGAAAGATTAATGGATGAAGCTAAGGCCATAGTGAAAGATGTTCTTAACGAATGTGAAGAGAAAAACATTAAGGATTGGGCAACATTAAAATCAAATATGAGGGATGAATTAAGAGAATTCCTATATGAAAAAACTAAGAGAAGACCTATGATTTTACCAATTATAATGGAAATATAATATATTGACTTTTCATAAAATAGAGTTTAAAATAAGAATGTTGTTGAAAATTGGATACATCTGTATCCAATTTTATTTTGGAGAAAATTATTTATAGGTTTACATAAAAAAAGAAACCCAAGATGGAGGTATATGATGAAAAGAGAAGATATAAGAAATATTGCGATAATAGCTCACGTTGACCATGGTAAGACAACACTAGTTGACGCGCTTTTAAAGCAAAGTCATATCTTTAGAACAAATGAAAAAGTTCAAGAAAGAGTAATGGACTCAAATGACCTTGAAAAGGAAAGAGGGATTACTATTCTTTCAAAGAATACTGCAGTAATGCATAATGGAGTGAAAATCAATATAGTAGATACTCCAGGACATGCTGATTTCGGTGGAGAAGTTGAACGTGTATTAAAAATGGTTGACTCAGTTTTATTAGTAGTTGATTCTTATGAAGGACCAATGCCTCAAACTAAGTTCGTATTAAAGAAAGCATTAGAATTAAAGTTAAGACCTATCGTAGTAATTAATAAGATAGATAAACCAGATGCAAGACCAGAAGAAGTTATAGATGAAGTTTTCGACTTATTTGTTGAATTAGGAGCAGATGATGAACAATTAGACTTCCCTATAGTATATGCTTCAGCAAGAGATGGAATTGCTAAGTACAATGTTGAAGATGAAAGCACTACAATGCAACCATTATTTGAAACAATAATTGAACATGTAGATTGCCCAGAAGGGAAAATAGATGCACCTTTACAAATGCTAGTAACTACACTAGATTCAAATGCTTTCGTTGGTAAGATAGCAATTGGTAAGATTCATAGAGGAACTGTTAAAAAGAATCAAAATGTTGCATTAATGGACCGTGAAGGAAACACTAAGAACTACAAGATAACAAATCTATTTGTATACAATGGATTAAAGAGAGAAGAAGCTGAAGAAGCAAGCATGGGTGATATAGTTGCTGTAAGTGGTGTTTTAGAAGCTAATATTGGAGATACAATAGCAGATGCTGAAAATCCAGAAGCATTACCATTTGTAGAAATAGATGAACCTACATTAAGCATGAACTTCATGGTTAATGATTCACCTTTAGATGGTCAAGAAGGTAAGTTTATAACTTCAAGACACTTAAGAGACAGATTAATGAAGGAATTAGAAACTAACGTAAGTTTAAGAGTTGAAGAAATAACTCCAGATTGCTACAAAGTTTCTGGAAGAGGAGAATTACATTTATCAATTCTTATAGAAACAATGAGAAGAGAAGGATATGAATTCCAAGTTTCTAAAGCAAGCGTTATATACAAAGAAGAAAACGGAAAGAAATTAGAACCAATGGAATATTTAACAATTGATGTACCTGAAGAATTCATGGGACCTGTTATGGAAAAGCTTGGACCTAGAAAAGGTGAAATGGTTAATATGACTTCAGCTGTTAATGGTTATTCAAGACTAGAATTTAAGATTCCAGCAAGAGGTCTTATAGGATTTAGAAATGAATTCATGACTGATACTAAGGGTAACGGTATAATGAATCATGTATTTGATAGTTATGGACCATACAAAGGTGACATAGAAACAAGAAGCAGAGGATCAATTGTTTCATTTGAAGATGGAGAAGCAATTGCATATGGATTATTTAATGCACAAGATAAGGGATCATTATTTATAGGACCTGGTACAAAAGTTTACCAAGGTATGATTGTTGGTGTATGTGGTAGAGCAGAAGATATAGATATCAATGTATGTAAGGGTAAAAAACTTACTAATACAAGAGCATCTGGTTCAGATGATGCTGTTAAGCTAGTACCACCAGTAGTAATGTCTCTTGAATCTTCATTAGAATTCATTAATAATGATGAATTAGTTGAAGTAACTCCAGAAAATATCAGAATGAGAAAGACTGTTCTTGATAGTGGAGAAAGAAGAAGACTTATGAGCAGAAAGAAGAAGTAATTTTTTAAACTGTTACTTGAAAATTCTTCAACGTGTGTTGTAGTAATAAATTGTAGAAGTAAATAGCCTAATTTTAGGGCTATTTACTTTTATATATAGGTGGTTTAATGAATAGAAGTAGTAAAATAAGAAAAAAGATATTATTTATTTTGATATTTGCTGTGATTTTAGGTGGAGCATATTATAAAAATATTATTGATAAACCTTTAAAAACAGATAATAAAACAGTGCAAATTGAAGTTAAAGATGGTGAATCATTAAATGGGGTTTTAAATAATTTAGGTGAAAGTGGAGTTCTTAGAAATAAATTTTTACTAAAGCTTGATTTAAAACTTAAAAGAAAAGATATTAATTTAAAACCAGGAAACTATACTATAGATAGTGACAGTAGTTTTAATAATATATTAGATATATTACAAAGAGAGAATTTAAGTTCATCACAAATTGTAATATCTATACCAGAAGGTAAAACAATTGATGATATAGCATCTATTCTTGAAAAAAATGGAATGTTTTCAAAGGATGAGTTTATAGAGGCTATTAAAAATTATAAGTTACCTGATTATGTTTCAGATAATAAAAATAAGAAATATAATTTAGAAGGTTTTCTATTTCCTGATACATATTATTTTGATAAAGATTCTACACCTGATGATGTTATTTACGCCATGCTTACTAATTTTGAAAAGAAGATGGATGAAATAGAGAAAGAAACAGGAATTGACATAGAATCTTCAGAAGTTGAGACAATAATAATAAAGGCTTCTTTAGTAGAGAAGGAAGCAGTTTTAGATGATGAACGTAAATTGGTAGCATCTGTAATAGAAAATAGACTTAAGAAAAACATGAAGCTACAGTTTTGTTCTACTGTAAATTATGTAGTTGGATATGATGGAAAAGAATTGCTAAAAAATTCAGATATAAATATTGATTCACCTTACAATACTTATAAGTATTCAGGTCTACCAGTAGGAGCTATTGGAAATCCAGGTAAGGAATCTATAATAGCAGCATTAGAACCTGCAGATACTGATTATTTATTCTTTGTTTCTTTAAAGAATCAAGGAGGAAAACAGCATTTTTCTAAAACGGCTGAAGAACATGAAAGAGTAAAAAAAGAGCAAGGTTATTAAATTTGGAGGATAATAGTATGAGTGGAATTACATACGATTATATGGAGGAATATATTAAGAAATTAGTTCCTGAAAAACAAGGTACATTAAAGGAAATTGAAGAATTTGCAAGAGAAAATGGAGTTCCTATAGTTCAAGAAGAAACTGGAAGATTCTTAGAATTTATGGTTAATATGAAGAAACCTCTTAGAATATTAGAACTTGGAACTGCTATTGGTTTTTCTTCAATATTAATGTATGAAGCTGCAGGAACAAAAACTGAAATAGTTACTATCGAAAGAGACCCTAAGATGATTGAACTTGCAAAAGTAAATTTAAAAAGATTTAATCTTGAAGATAAAATAAAGATTATGGAAGGGGAATGTTTAGAAGTTCTTGAAAAGCTTAATGAACCCTTTGATTTAATTTTTATGGATGCAGGAAAAGGGCATTACAATCATTTTTTACCACATTGTTTGCGATTATTAAATAAAAGTGGTATTATTATCGCTGATAATGTTTTATTTAGGGGGATGGTAGCCAGCGATGAATTGGTAAAGAGACGTAAAATAACCATTGTTAAAAGAATGAGAACTTACCTTGATATGGTATCTAATGACGATGAATTAATAACATCAGTAATTCCAATGGGAGACGGAATAGCAATTACCAAGAGGAGGAACGATTAAGATGAAACAAATAAAGAAACCGGAAGTTTTAGCACCAGCTGGAAGTTTAAATAAACTAAAAGTAGCAGTTGATTATGGTGCAGATGCGGTATATCTAGGTGGAGGAAGATTAAACTTAAGAGCTTTTTCTAACAATTTTACTTTTGAAGAAATTGAAGAAGGTGTAAAGTACTGCCACGATAGAGGAAGAAAAGTTTACGTAGTTGTAAATGTATATGCAAGAAATGTTGATTTAAAAGGTGCTGGAGATTACATAAAGAAATTAGCAGACTTAAATGTTGATGCTCTTTTAGTAGGAGATCCAGGCTTAATTACAATAGCAAAGGAAGTAGCTCCAGAATTAGAAATACACTTAAGTACACAAGCTAACACTGTTAACTGGATGGCAGCTAAGTTCTGGTATGATCAAGGAGTTAAGAGAATAGTTCTTGCAAGAGAATTAAACTTTAACGAAATAAAAGGATTTAGAGAAAACCTTCCAGAAGATTGTGAATTAGAAGCTTTTGTTCATGGTTCAATGTGTATAGCATATTCAGGAAGATGCTTAATATCAAATTATATGCTAGGAAGAGATGCAAATAAGGGTATTTGCTCAAATGCATGTAGATATAAATATGCTCTTGTTGAAGAAACGAGACCAGGTGAATATTATCCAGTAGTAGAAGATGAAGATGGTACATACATTATGAACTCTAAGGATTTATGTATGATACAACATATTCCAGAGCTTGTTCAAAGTGGAATTGATTCATTAAAGATTGAAGGAAGAATGAAGAGTGAATTCTACTTAGCTTCAACTGTAAAGGCATATAGAGAAGCTGTGGATGCATACTGCTTAGACCCTGATAATTATGTATTTAATAAAGAATGGGAACACTTAGTTAATAGAGTGAGCCATAGAAATTATCATACAGGCTTTTATTTTGGAAAAAGTGGTGAACAAAATTATGATGTATCTTCATATATAAGAGATTATGATATAGTAGGTATTGTTATGTCTTACAATGAAGAAACAAAAGAAGCTGTTATTTTACAAAAGAATAGAGTATTTGAAGGTGATATTGTAGAAGTATTAAGAGCTCAAACACCTAATTTTACAGTTAAATTACATGATATGTACGATGTTGATAAGAAAGTAAAAACAGATGTGGCTAATAGAGCAGGAATGACATTTACAGTTAAGGTTGAAACGCCTTTAAAAGAACAAGATATGCTTATAAAAGGTAATAAAGTTCTTAACCTTTAAATGAATTGAGGAGGATTAATAAATGAAAAAACCTATACTAATCGGAATTACTGGAGGTTCAGGCTCAGGTAAAAGTACAATTGCAAATAAGATTTATGAAAGTTTTGGTGGAGAAAATATTGCTATGATGCAGCAAGATGCATATTATAAAGACCAAAGCAATCTTACAATGGAAGAAAGAAAAAAGACAAACTATGATCATCCAAGAGCTTTTGATAATGACCTTTTAGTAGAACACTTAAAGAAGTTGTCTAATTGGGAAGCCATAGAGAAACCTATATATGACTTTACAATACATAATAGAGCTGAGGAAACAGTTGTTGTTGAACCAAAAGAAATAATAATAGTAGAGGGTATATTAATCTTAGAAGATAAGAGAATAAGAGACTTATTAGATATAAAAGTTTTCGTTGATACAGATGCGGACGTAAGAATTATAAGAAGACTTTTAAGAGATGTAAAGGAAAGAGGAAGAACTGTTGATTCTGTAATAGATCAATATCTTTCTGTAGTAAGACCTATGCATACTGAATTTACAGAGCCAACTAAGAAGTTTGCTGACATTATAATACCAGAAGGTGGTAATAATGAAGTTGCTATAGATATCTTAGTATCAAAAATGAAAAGTTTTTTAGGTTAGATGAATAATACGCCTTCTCTCTGTTCATAATTAAGACAGAGAGAAGGTGTATTTTTATTTTTTTAAGAAGTTATGATAAAAGGGTAAAAATTATATTGTGTTTTTTCATAACCGTTATTTCTGTATTAGCCTTAAGATTAATAAAGCTTCAATTATTTCCATCTATGCAGGTTGTTAATACTAATGAAATATATCAGAGTGAAAAAGTATCAAATACTAAATTTAATTTAATTGATTGCAATGGAAAAGATTTACTGCGTTTTAAGAAAAAATATATTCTTGTAATTGATAAGAAACCTTTTTCCTTGAATAATTATGAAGAGACTTTAGAAAATCTTTTAAATTTAAATTTTATTATGCAGGAAGAATGTAAAAATTTTAATTTTCAAGATGTACTAAAAAGTGAGGGAAAGAAATATTATGATATTTCAGAAGAAGCCTATAATAAAATAAAACAGCTTAATAATATTAAAGGAATATATACTTATGAATATAAAGAGCTTAATAAAAAAGAAGCGTGGTCAGTAGAGGGAATGATTACTGGGCAGCCAGAAAAGTATAAGATTATAGAAGGAAGCTTTGATGAAGAGATATATAATTATAATAAAGATAATAATGAAAACATAAAGAATTTTTCTTTAGATGAAAAATCTATATACTCAAAGGAAACAGATGTAGACAAGAATAATAAAATTCAACTTACAATTGATGAAGAACTTCAAGATAAAATAAGAGAAGTTTTAAATAGAGATGAATTTGAGAAATTTAAAAACGTTGGAGTTTTACTTATGGAAAGTGATACTGGAGCAGTTAAGGCTATGGTTCAAAAGGATGAGACTTTAGCAAATGTTAATTTATGTATTGAAGGAATGGGTTATGAGCCTGGGTCAGTATACAAACTTATAACTTTAGGAGGAGCTTTAGAGGAAGGAAAAGTTGGGATGAATGATATCTTTACTTGTACGGGTAAGATATGCAAAGAAGGAGTCCATGGAAAAATTACAGTAAGAGATGCGCTTATTAAGTCTTGTAATGATGTTTTTGCTGCTATTGGTGAAAAATTAGGTTATGAAAAACTTATGGAATACTCAGAAAAGCTTGGATTATTTTCTCCTGTATTAAATATGAAAGGTGAAGGGAGAAATGAAGCCTCAGGAATAAAACCAGATGAGGATATGGGTATGACTAATATTTCTATAGGACAATGTATAACAGTGACTCCTATTCAAGTTCTAGGTTTTACAAATGCTTTTGTTAATGATGGGGTATATATAAAGCCTCATATAATAGATAAAATATTAGATAGTGGCGATAATGTGAAAAAACAGATAGAGACTCAAAAAGAAAAAGTTTTTAGCAGTATTACTAGTAAATTAGTTAAAAATACAATGATTGATGTTGTAAGTAGTGGTACAGGAAAAAAGGCGGCTGTAGAAGGTACTATAGTTGGAGGAAAAACAGGGTCAGCTACAGGAAGCAATAATACCACTCATGGATGGTTTACAGGATACTTTACTATAAATAATAAAACATATACTATGACAGTTTTTGTTCCAGATATTAATGAAATTTATGATATGGGAGAAGAAGCTGGTGGAGGAAATACTGCTGCACCTATATTTGGGGAGATAGTTAAAGAAATTAAATAATTTTCGAATTTATAAATATAAGTTTTAGATAGGATAAAAGATGTATGGTTATAAAAGTACTGCTGTACCTATAAGATAATCTGTCAACAAAAAGAAAATATAGAAAAAAGATTTTTTATTTTTAATCTTTTTGTCAATAAACACTCTATGAATGAATATTATAGTAGTAGCAATGATTAAGGAGGAGTAGGGTGTTTTTATTAGGCGGTGTTCTTAATCTTATATCTAATTCAATATTTTTAACGGGATATATAAATGGAAATAATACTTTTCCTTTGCCTTTAAGTGAAAAAGAAGAGCTGCAATATCTTTTGAAATTTCGAGATGGAGATCAAAAGGCGAAGGGTGTACTTATTGAAAGAAATCTTAGATTGGTTGCACATATTGTAAAGAAGTATTCATTTCCTAATAAAGATGTAGATGAACTTATATCTATTGGAACAGTAGGGCTTATTAAGGCTATTGATTCCTTTGATGTTACAAAGGGAACAAGACTTGCGACTTATGCTTCTAGATGTATAGAAAATGAAATATTAATGCTTTTTAGAAATAGTAAAAAACAAAAGAGTGAAGTATATCTGCAAGATCCAATTGGGGTAGATAAAGAAGGTAATGAAATATGTCTTATAGATGTATTAAGCAGTGAAAAAGATTCTGTAATTGATAAGGTTGAAAATAATCTTCAAATAAAAGCTTTGTACTGTAAAATGATTGAAATATTAAGTGATAGAGAATGTAATATAATAAAGATGAGATATGGCTTAGAAGATGGAAGATGTAAAACGCAAAGAGAAATAGCAGCAATGCTTAATATATCAAGGTCATATGTTTCAAGAATAGAGAAAAAAGCTTTGAAAAAATTAGAAAAGGCCTTGCAAAGTAAAGGATAATTAATGCTAAATCTTTCTATTTATTATTAAGTAGGAAGATTTAGTTTTTTTATTTATGGATATAATTAATATAGTAGAAGAATAATAAAAGAGAGGTATATTAAAAATGTATTGTTTAAAAGATTTATTATTAATAGGTATAAAAATGCATGCATCGGATATCCATCTTTACTGCAATGCACCTCCTGTTTTTAGGGTAAATGGTGAGTTGATTAAATTAAAAGGTGAATTAATAACTAGTAGTGATACGAAAAGTATGGTAGAGGAAATTTTAAAAGAGTCAATTATAAAATATAAAGAAGCTTATGAATATGATACAACTTATGAAATAAATAATCTTGGTAGATTTAGAGTAAATGTTTTTAAAGAAAAGGGAAATGATGCAATTGAATTACGTATTATTAATAATGATATACCATCTTTAGAAGATATACATTGTCCTGAAATTGTTAAAGACTTTACAAAAGAAAATAGTGGGCTTATTTTAGTTACTGGATGTACTGGTTCTGGTAAAAGTACTAGTATTGCAAGTATGATTAATGAAATTAACAATACTAGAGCTTGTCATATAATAACCTTAGAAGATCCTATAGAATATATTTTTGAAAATAATAAATCTATAATAAATCAAAGAGAAATTGGAAGAGATACAAAGGATTTTGATAAAGGATTAAAAGCATCTTTAAGAGAAGATCCAGATGTTATTTTTATAGGAGAGGTTAGAAATGGAGATGAAATAAGAACAGCTATAAAAGCAGCAGAAACAGGACACTTAGTCTTAACAACCTTACATACTATGGGGGCTGTAGAAACTATTGAAAGAATAATTAATGCTTTTCCAAAGGAGGAGCAAAATGAAATAAAAATTCGTCTTTCAATGATATTAAAGGGCATAATATATCAAAAACTTATAAAAAGGTACGATAATAAAGAACGTATAGCAGCTTTTGAAGTGATAAATGTTACATCTTCTGTTAAAAATTTAATAAGAGAAGGGAAAATACATCAAATTCAAGCTGCAATGCAAACAGGAAAAAAAGATGGTATGATGACTATTGATATGTTTTTAGTATATCTATACAATAAAGGGTACATATCTAAAAATGGTATGTTAATTAATTGTAGGGATAAAAGTTATATTTACACAATATTTTAGAACATATCTATAAAAAAATTTTAAAAATAATAATTTTTAAAGGAATTTGTGATTTTGTGTTGAATAAGAATAATATGCTGTTAGCAAGGAGGATACATATGAAATGCATAAAGAAAAGATAGCTGCAGTTGATTTTGGTAGTAAAAAGCTTTCAATTTCTTTAGGAGTGATGTGTGAAGAAGATATTGAAATTATAGGATATTTGGCAGAAGAATCTAAAGGTATTGAGAAGGGATTAATTAAGGACGAAATTAAATGCACTGAGTCATTTGTTAAATTAGTAGAGAAATTTGAAGATAAGGTTGATGAGCCTATACAAGAATTGTATGTAGGCATATCATCAAGATATGTAAGAATTAGTGAAGCTAAACCAGATATCTTTTTAGAAGATGGAAAGGTTAAAGCTAAACACATTAAAAAAGCTATTTCTAGAGGTTGTGAACTTATTCACTTAGATGAAGATGAAGTGATAATAGATTCAGTAATAAATTTCTATACCCTAGACGGAAGGCCAAGTTTAAAAAATGTAATAGGATTAGTTGAACAAAAACTTGAAGTTTCTGTAACATATTTTATTGCAAAAAAAGAAGAGATAGAAAAATATCAAAATGTAATAGGTAGTGCAGGATGTACCATAAGAGGTTTTCTTGTTAATATATATTCAGGAAAACAAGTATTCTTAAATGGAGAAGATGCTGATGGAGTAAGAGTTCTTGTGGATTCTGGAGCTGGAACAACAGATTATGCTTTCTTTAAGGATGGAATAATAGAAGAGATAGGAAGTATACCTTTAGGTGGAAATAACGTTACTAATGATCTTGCTATTTGTGGGGAATATAGCAAAAGTGAAGCTGAAAATATAAAGCTTATATGTTCAGATAATTATGTATCATTATATGAAAATAGAGATGATAAGGATATTATTGAAATTGGAGAAAGTAGTGTTTCTAAAACTCTATTTTATGAAGTAACCAAGGCAAGGTTAGAGGAAATGTTAAAATTACTTGATGGTAAGTTAAAAAACTCTTCCTATTATGAAGACATTTGTAGTATAATATTATATGGAGATGGTATGACTTGTTATGAGAATATTGATGAAATAGTACATAATGAGCTTACAAAAAAGGTAAGAATTGTTACGAAAGAGTATTTAGGAATGAAAAATTCATTAAATATAACATCGCTTGCAATAGTGAAAGAGGTATCTGATAGACTGATTTTATTAAAAGAAGAAGATACAAAAAATGATAAAGAATTAGAGTATTTATTAAATGAGAAAAAAGAAACAGAACAGCCTAAAGTAAAAGAAAGAAAGAATAATAATAACAATAGTATAGTTGGTAAAATTAAAAAAATTTTAGGTGACATATTCTAAAGGAGGAATTACTTTGTTAGATTTTGAAGTAGATATGCAGGAATTAACTAATATTAAGGTAATTGGCTGCGGAGGCGGTGGAAGTAATGCCGTTAATAGAATGATTGTTGAAGGAGTAAAGAATGTAGAGTTTATTGCCGTTAATACAGATAAGCAAGCATTGATGCTTTCTCATGCTAATCAAAAGATTCAAATAGGAGAAAAGTTAACTAAAGGACTTGGTGCAGGTGCAAATCCAGAAATAGGACAAAGAGCAGCTGAAGAAAGTAGAGAAGAAATAACAGCAGCTATTAAAGGTGCTAATATGGTGTTCATTACTGCTGGTATGGGTGGCGGAACTGGAACAGGAGCAGCTCCAGTTGTTGCAGAAATAGCTAAGTCATTAGATATCCTTACAGTAGGGGTTGTAACTAAACCTTTTCCATTTGAAGGAAAAAGAAGAATGAGATTCGCGGAAATGGGAATTGCTAATTTAAAAGATAAAGTTGATACATTAGTAATTATACCTAATGAAAGATTATTATCTATGGCAGATAAGAAAACAACTTTATTAGATTCATTTAAGTTGGCTGATGATGTATTAAGACAAGGTGTCCAAGCTATTTCAGACCTTATAACTATACCTGGGGTTGTAAATGCCGACTTTGCGGATATTAAGGCAGTTATGTTAGATAAAGGTTTAGCACACATGGGTGTAGGATATGGAAAAGGAGACAGTAGAGCTTCAGACGCCGTTAGACAAGCAATTGCATCACCTCTATTAGAAACATCTATAGATGGTGCAACTGGTGTAATATTAAACTTTACAGGTGGAGAAGATTTAGGAGCTTTAGAAGTATATGAAGCTGCAGACGTAGTAAGAGAATCTGCAGATCCAGATGCTAATATAATCTTTGGTGCTGTTATTGATGAAACATTAAATGATGAAATAAGAATAACAGTAATTGCTACAGGATTTGAAACAGAAGGACATGAAGAAAAAGCTCCAGTTTCAAGACAGACTCCTGTAAGGCAAACTCCTGAAAAAGTTGAAGCTGAAATGCCTAAAGAATCTGTAAAAGAAGAAAAGGTTGAAGAAGAAGAGGAAGAAGATTTAGATATTCCTGTATTCTTAAGAAGAACAAGAAAATAGAATTTACATCTATAAAAGGGCGTTACATTTTTTATAAATGTAACGTTCTTTTTTTATATATTAAAAAGTTAAAATTAACGAAAAAAAAGATAAGATAAAAATTTATTGACTTAATTGTAAAAATAATAACTATAAAAAAATATGTCTTGATTTCAATTGTGACAAAATTTTAAATCTCATTAGACTATAATTTATCTATGAAAAGAGGGGAGTATATTTGGATGTATATTTAGATGTTATACTAATTGAAAATTTTATAATTGATCTATTTTTATTAATAGTAACCTTTAATATATTAAGGATAAAAGTAAAAAGTAAAAGATTAATAATTAGTGCACTTATAGGATCAATTTATACAATTGTTATTATTTTCGATGAATTAAGGTTCTTTTCTTCTATGTGTTTTGAGTTTGTTATGGCCTATATAATTGTATTAATATCTTTAGGGCGAAAGAGAAAGATAACTGCTTTAAAGGCAGGAGGAATCTATATAATAAATGCTCTTATATTAAGTGGACTTTGTTATTATTTTTCTCAAAAAGAACTTGGATATAGCTTTATAAAGGGAACAACTATTAATAACTTTTCATCAAAATATATTATTATTTCAGCAATGATTATTTATATTTTTGTAGAGAGGGTGTGTATGTATCTAAGAGAAAAAAATTTATTTAGTAATTTTATTTTCAATATAGAAATAAATATAAATAATATAATATATGTAGCTAGAGCTTTTTTGGATACTGGAAATGAACTAAGGGAACCTGTAACCAATCTGCCATGTATTTTAGTAGAAGAAGATGTATTTGCAAATTTAGAAATACCTGAAGATAAGTTGTTTTATATAAATTACAGTGCTATAGGATATAATGGAAAGCTAAAGGGATTTAAAGTAAATGATATAAAGATATATGAGGATAGTAATAGGTTTAGAGAGGTTGATGCAATTGTTTGTCTCTGCAAAGAAGTATTAAGCAGGGAAAGAGAATTTAATGCATTGCTATCAAGAGGGGTAATATAGAGGAGGCAGTATGGCAAAATTAGATATATTATTAAACAGACTTTTACAAAGGTTTAAGTTCCTTGAAGGAAAATTACATTATATAGGCAGGAATGAAGCTCTTCCACCACCATTATCAAAGGAAGAGGAAGAGGAGCTTATAAAAAAGATACTAGATGGGGATAATACAGTACGCAGTACATTAATTGAAAGAAATTTAAGATTAGTAGTATATATTGCAAAAAAATTTGAAAATACAGGGGTAAATATAGAAGATCTTATTTCTATAGGAACTATAGGACTGATTAAGGCTGTAAATACCTTTAATCCTGAAAAGAAAATTAAACTTGCCACATATGCATCAAGATGTATAGAAAATGAAATTTTAATGTATCTAAGGAGAAATAGTAAAGTTAAAGCTGAGATATCATTTTATGAACCCCTTAATATAGATTGGGATGGAAATGAACTTCTTTTATCAGATATCTTAGGAACTGAAAATGATACTGTTTATAATCTTATAGAAGATGAAGTAGATAAACAGCTTTTATTTATCGCTTTAAAAAGTTTAAATGATAGAGAAAAAGAAATTGTTAAGCTAAGATTTGGCTTGTTTGGTACAAGAGAGAAGACTCAGAAAGAAGTTGCTGACATGCTTGGAATATCCCAGTCATACATTTCTAGACTGGAAAAGAAAATAATAAATAGATTAAAAAAAGAAATTAGTAGAATGCTATAGTTTGTCTTTAGTATAAAAGGGACGTCTATCGGAAATAATTAATAATGCAGTTAGTTATTACTTCCGAAGGGGTGAATTATATTGATTATTAACAAGGTAGAAATATGTGGGGTTAATACATCAAAATTGCCAGTGCTTAAGGAAAAAGAAAAAAGGGAGCTTTTACTTAGAATGCATAATGGCGATAAAAGTGCTAGAGAAGAATTCATTAAAGGAAATTTAAGATTAGTATTAAGCGTAATTCAAAGGTTTAATAACAGAGGAGAAAATGTTGATGATTTATTTCAAGTAGGTTGTATTGGACTTATGAAGGCAATTGATAATTTTGATTTAAGCCAAAATGTTAAGTTTTCAACTTATGCAGTTCCAATGATTATAGGTGAAATAAGAAGATATCTTAGAGACAATAATTCTATAAGAGTAAGTAGATCACTAAGAGATATTGCATATAAAGCTCTTGTTATAAGAGATAAGCTTATAAAAGATAATAATAAAGAGCCTTCAATTTCTCAAATATCTAAGGAATTAAATATTCCTAGAGAAGATGTAGTCTTTGCTTTAGATGCAATTCAAGATCCTGTTTCTTTATATGAGCCTATATATCATGATGGAGGAGATGCAATTTATGTCATGGATCAAGTAAGTGATAATAAAAATACTGATGAAAACTGGCTTGAAAATATATCTATTAAAGAGGCAATGAAGAAATTAAGTGATAGAGAAAAACTTATTTTAAATTTAAGATTTTTTAATGGCAGAACTCAGATGGAAGTAGCAAATGAAATTGGAATATCTCAGGCACAGGTGTCAAGACTTGAAAAAACAGCATTAAAACATATGCGAAAGCACGTATAGTACATTTGTATTTGATGATAAAAATTTTATGGGGTTTTTATCATCATTTTTTTGTTATATAACAATAGGTTTTTAATATATTAATATAAAAGGATACTGGGGGGGGAGTACATGGAAGAGAATTTAAGCTCAATAAATGGAATGAAAACAATGGAAGTAATTGATATTAATACAGGAAGCAAAATGGGTTTTATAAAGGATATTAAACTTGATGAGGATGCTATGAAAGTAGTATCTATTATTCTTCCAGGAGAGGCTAAGGGTTGGTTTGGAAAGACAGAAGATATAGAAATTCCATGGAGCAATATTAACAAAGTTGGTATAGATGTCATCTTAGTAGATTATGGCGGAGAAGATAATTATAAAATATATGAATAAAACTAGATTACTATAAAAAAACTAGGTATAATATAGATAATAATAAGATTAAGAAAGGTTAGAATTTAAATGAAATGTCCATTTTGTTCATATGAAGAGAGTAAAGTAGTTGACTCAAGATCAACTGATGATAACAATACTATAAGAAGAAGAAGAGAATGTCTAGGATGTGGTAAGAGATATACTACTTATGAAAAGATAGAAGATATTCCTATACTTGTTGTAAAGAAAGATTTAACTAGAGAGAATTTTAATAAAGAAAAAATAATCAATGGATTAATTATTGCATGTCAAAAAAGACCTGTTTCACGTAAGCAGATAGAAGATATAGCAGCCTTTGTTGAAAAGAAGATATCAAATAGAATGTTAACAGAGGTTCAAAGTGAATACATAGGTGAAATGGTTATGGATAAATTAAAGGAAGTAGATGAAATTTCATATGTAAGATTTGCATCTGTATATAGACAGTTTAAAAATATAAATACATTTTTAGAGGAAATTAAAAATTTAATGACTAAATAATAAAATATGCTACTGTTTTTCAGTAGCTTTTTTAATGCATGGGAAAGTATAAAATTTTTTTGATGTTAAACACTGATTTTTGACTGGCTTTCTCATATTGAAATTGTCAAATGCATTAAAAAATAATTGTAGGCCGCAAAAGAACCTGAAAGCAAAATAATTAAATTGTATTTTAATATGAAATTATTTTACTTTTAGAACCTTTTGCATGGCAAAATAAAGCTGCTTCCTGCGCTGAAAAGCGTGGCGTCAGCCATTTTGTTCACATATGGAAAAGTATAGAATTTCCAAAACTATATACTAATTATTAAAGGACTTTTTTATATGTTAAAGGTAAGTTAAAATATTGTTAAGTATAAGATTAATTTGTTATTAAGTGATAGGATTGTATTTGGAGGATGTAATGATTAAATTAGATAAAAGTGAATTAAAGAAAGTTGATGACTTTATAGTTATCAGTAATGATAATACAGAAGTTGTTTTTTCAACAGCAGAAAATAATATAAGCTATAATAGAAATACAGAAGAGGGAGTAAAGAATTTAAAGGCTTTAAAAACTAAATTTAATGTTAAAAATTTAGCTTATTTAAAGCAGATACATTCAGACATAGTTTTTTCTTATAATGGAGAAGATGAGGATATCTTTATACAAAATGAAGGTGATGCCTTAATTACAAATTTAGAAGATACAATGATAGGAGTTTTTACAGCAGATTGTACACCTGTTATTATTGTTGACGATAAAAAGAAGGTTATAGCAGCTATTCACTCTGGGTGGAAGGGAACTTTTAAATCAATAACTAAAAAAACTGTAGAAAAAATGGTTACTGAGTATAAGGTGAATGTAAGGGACTTAAAAGTTTTTATAGGACCTCATATAAGACAATGCTGTTATGAAATATCAGAAGAACTTAAAGAAAAATTTATAAATGAAAAGGACATAGATGAAAATAAATTATTCCAAGGAAGAAATTTAAGCATGGAAGAATGTATTTTAAAAGATTTAAGAGACTTAGGGATTAAAGAAGATAATATTAATTCTCTTAATTTATGCACTCATTGTGAAAAAGGTATAAAGTTATTTTCTTATAGGGCCTCTAATGGTGACTATGGAAGATTATTTGCTTTTGTATTTATAAAGTAGGGGGAAAACATGGCAGAAAAAAAAGTACTTATAGTTGATGATGAAGAACATATAATTGAACTTATAAAGTTTAATCTAGAAAGTCAAGGATATGAAATAATTACAGCTAATAATGGAATTGATGCTGTAAAGATTACAAAAGGAGAAAGGCCTGATATTGTGCTTTTAGATCTTATGCTTCCAGGAATGGATGGCTATGATGTATGTAAAGCAATTAAAGGGGATAAAGAAATTTCAAAGACACCTATAATTATGCTTACTGCAAAAGGAGAAGAGTTTGATAAGGTATTAGGTTTAGAACTTGGAGCAGATGACTATATGACAAAGCCTTTTTCTATAAGAGAACTTCAAGCACGTGTTAAGGCAGTTCTTAGAAGAAGTGCAAAAGTATTAGATAGTGATTCGCAAAAATTTAAATGTGAAGGACTTACTGTTGATTTTGAAAGGCATGAAGTTTTTGTAAGAGACAAAAAGGTTGAATTTACTCTTAAAGAATTTGAACTTCTAGAGATATTAATAAAGAATAAAGGCAGAATATTGCAAAGAGAAAATCTCCTTGAAAAAATATGGGGATATGAATATATTGGAGAAACAAGAACAATAGATGTACATATAAGATATATTAGAAAGAAGATAGAAGAAGATGACAAAAATCCTAGATTTATTGAAACAATAAGAGGAATGGGATATAGATTTAATTCTGGTGCAAATTATGAAGAGTAAAATTTTAACTTCTATAATAATAGTGATAATGTTTGTTCTTCTTAGCTCTACTGGTCTCTTTAGTATACTTACTAATACGCAAGAAATAAAAAGAACAAAGGAATCTTTAAAAAATCTTAACAAATGTATAGCAGAGCTTTATGATGATGATGATGAAAGTATAATAGATTCTTATACAATTAATAATGCTAAAGTAAGATATACTGTTATAGATAAAGAAGGAAAAGTGATTTATGATTCAATTGGAGATGTGGATGAAAATCATAAAAATAGAGAAGAAGTATTGCAGGCATTAAAAAATGGTGAAGGTAGTTCAGTTCGTTCTAGTAGTTATACAGATGAAAAGACTGTATATTATGCCAAAAAGCTTAATAATGGTAATGTTATAAGAACATCGGTGCCTCTAAAAACAGTTTCTTATTTTGATGGAGATATTTTTATTTATTGGATTATAATAATAGTGGTGGTAATTGTTCTGTCTATTGTACTATCTAAAAGAATTATAAAAGCAATTGTCGCGCCATTAGAAGAATTAGAGGATATTACATGTAAAATTGCACATGGAGATATGCATATGAGAGTTAAGTGTGACGGAAAAGGGGAAATAGGCTCCCTAGGAAGAACATTTAATATTATGGCTGATGAACTTCAAAATCAAATTAATAATGTTGTTGATAAACAAAACAGACTTGAATCTATATTAAGCTGTATGGAAAGTGGAGTTATAGCAGTTAATAGAAAAGGAAAGGTAATAACAATTAATCCTTATGCTAAAAGAATTTTTGGAATAAGAAGAGATATTACTGGAGAGAAAATTAATGACTGTATTAGTGATTATGATTTTTGTGAATTTTTACTTAATGATAAGCTTAATGAAGCAGAAATTAAACTTTTAAATCCTGTAGAAAGACAGCTTAGGATAAAAAAGTCACCTATTGTTTATGATTTGAAAAAGATAGGAAAAGTAATAACTGTTCAAGATATAACTGATATAAAAAGACTTGAAAATATGAGAAGCCAGTTTGTTGCAAATGTTTCTCATGAACTTAAGACACCTATTACATCTATTAAAGGTTTTGCTGAAACTTTAATGTATGTTGAAGATGATAAAACAAGAAAAAAATTCTTAGATATAATTTATAAGGAATCAGAAAGACTTACAAGGCTTATAAATGATATTCTTGTACTTTCTAAAATTGAAAGTGAAGTTGGAAGGATAGAAGAAGAATTCTATCCTAATAATGAAATAGAAGATGTTGTTAGTATGGTAAAAAACTTTGCTAATTCTAAAAATACTAAGATAATATTAGAAGAGAGTAATAATTATCTTTTATATGGAGATAAAGATAAGTTCTTGCAGCTTGTTTTAAATCTTGTTGAAAATGGAGTTAAGTACTCTAACGAGGGCTCCACAGTTATTATAAGAAGTTATAATGAAGATGATGTCTATATATTAGAGGTTGAAGACAATGGCATAGGTATTCCTAAAGAAGATCTTCCAAGAATTTTTGAAAGATTTTATAGAGTCGATAAAGCAAGAAAAGGTGAAGGCACAGGTTTAGGCTTAGCTATAGTAAAACATATAGTTAAGTATTTTAATGGAGATATAGATATACAAAGTGAAGTTGGAGTAGGTAGTAAATTTACAGTAAAAATTAAACATATATAAAGAAGACCGATAGTAGTTTTATAGCTACTGTTGGTCTTCTTTTTTGTGCGCCCAGCATGGGTGTGCACTAATCGGTGAAAGTCCGTAACGGGGGCTGATAGTGCCAACCGTATAGCTTAAGACAAGGGTGTCCATTGTGAGGTGGAATCTGAAGGAAGTCGGCAGCAAAACTTTGGTCTGAGGTACACAAATCACATTTGAGGCTTATGTCTATGGGTAAGCTTGCAAAACAAAGTAAAGCCCTATAACTATCCGAAATAGACAGAGTAAATGTGGCAGATAGATGAAGTGAAAGTGCACGTTCTTACCTGGGGAGGTCTGATAATACATCAATAAGTAGATGAAATTTCGAAATTGATA
>NZ_FPBY01000172.1 GCF_900116755.1 Clostridium sp. DSM 8431 | reverse complement strand
AACTGAATATTTAAATTTTCTTCCCATAAAAAAATACCTCCAAAGTAGAGTTTGGTTATTTACCATGTCTACTTTAGAGGTATCATATCATTTTTAATAACTACACCTTTATTTTTTTATTGAGTTTAATATTATAAATATTCCAATTTTCTAATGGTAAAAATGATTGACACAGGTATTTTTTTGATTTATCATTGTAATGAAAATGCTATGAAGAGAAGAGTAGTAAAGAATAATGTTTAAAGAGAGTTGATATTTTGGTGAAAGTCAATAACAGGAAGCTTTATGAAGATGGTCTTGGAGCAGAACTACTGAGTTAATATTTTAATTAGGCAGTTACGGGAGCAACCGTTATATTGTAGAGTGATGATAGTCACTTAGTGAGTTCTTTATTGTGAGATAAAGAAAAAATAGAGTGGTAACGCGTTTTTATTGATTAATAACGTCTCTATATAGGAAAATTACCTATATAGAGACTTTTTTTTATAAGTTTAGAGGAGGTTAAGATATGTGTAATGAATGTAAAAAAACATATTATATAACAACACCAATATATTATCCATCAACAAATCTACATATTGGTAATACTTATACAACTGTTGCAGCAGATGCAGTAGCTAGATTTAAGAGATTATCAGGATTTGATGTAATGTTCTTAACTGGAACAGATGAACATGGTCAAAAAATTCAAAGAATAGCTGAAGAAAAAGGTATTACTCCTAAGGAGCATGTAGATGAAGTAGTAGCAGGAATTAAAGACTTATGGAAATTAATGAACATAAGCTATGATAAATTCATTAGAACTACTGATGATTATCATGTAAAAGCAGTTCAAGAAATAGTTGAAAAGCTTTATAAACAAGGAGATATTTATAAAGGATCTTATGAAGGATGGTACTGTACACCATGTGAATCTTTCTGGACAGATACTCAATTAGTAGATGGTAAGTGTCCTGACTGTGGAAGACCAGTTGAAAAGTCAAAGGAAGAAGCTTACTTCTTTAAGATGAACAAATATGCAGATAGATTAATTGAATATATAGAAACTCATCCAGGTTTCATAGAACCAGAATCAAGAAAGAACGAAATGCTTAATAACTTCTTAAGACCAGGATTACAAGATCTTTGTATTTCAAGAACAAGCTTTAACTGGGGAATTCCTGTAACATTTGACCCAGACCATGTTGTTTATGTTTGGATAGATGCATTATCAAACTATATAACTGCTTTAGGATATGGAAATGACAATACTGAAAACTTCAAGAAATACTGGCCAGCAGATGTACATTTAATAGGTAAAGATATCTTAAGATTCCATACAATTTATTGGCCAATTATGTTAATGGCTTTAGATTTACCATTACCTAAGAAGGTATTTGGTCATGGATGGTTACTTGTTGATGGAGGAAAGATGTCAAAATCAAAGGGTAACGTAGTAGATCCAGTAGTCTTAGTTAACGAATTTGGAGCAGATGCAGTTAGATACTACTTATTAAGAGAAATTCCATTTGGTTCAGATGGTTCTTACAATAGTGAAGTATTTATAAAGAAAATAAACTCAGATTTATGTAATGATTTAGGTAACCTTTTATCTAGAACAGTTGCTATGATTGAAAAGTATTTTGGAGGAGTTATTCCAGCACCAACTGCTAAGGAACCTATCGATGATGAACTTATAAACCTTGCTTTAGAAACTCCTAAGAAGGTAGAAGGATTCATAGATGAATTACAAATTCCAAGTGCTTTAGAAGCTATATTTGATTTAATAGGAAGAGCTAATAAATATATAGATGAAACAACTCCTTGGATACTTGCTAAGGATGAAGATAAGAAAGAAAGATTAGGAACAGTTTTATATAACTTAGCTGAATCTTTAAGATTTGCATCAGTATTACTTTCAGCATTCTTACCAGAAACAGCTGAAAAGATGAATAAGCAAATAGCTGCTACTAACCTTTCATGGGAATCATTAAAGAGCTTTGATGGAACTATTGTAGGAACAAAGGTTGTTAAGGGTGAAAACTTATTCCCAAGAATAGATGTTGATGCTAAGTTAGAAGAATTAGCAAAACTTCAAGAAGCTAATAAGCCAGCTAAAAGAGAAATAACTCCTATTAAAGAAGAAATCACTATAGATGATTTTGAAAAGTTAGATTTAAGAGTAGTTAAGGTTTTAGAGTGTGAACCAGTTAAGGGAGCTAAGAAATTACTTAAATTAAAAGTTGATTTAGGTGGAGAAGAAAGACAGGTAGTATCAGGAGTAGCTAAATTCTATAAACCAGAAGAATTAGTAGGAAAAAATGTTGTACTTGTAGCTAACTTAAAACCAGTTAAACTTAGAGGAGAATTATCACAAGGAATGATTCTTTGCGCAGCAACTGATGATGACAGCGTATTAAAAGCTGTTGATCCAGGTGATTTACCAACAGGAAGCATAGTAAGATAATTTTAATATTTATTTAAGGCACTATATAGATTTTTCTGTATAGTGCTTAATTTTAAGGGGGTTTTTTATGAATGTAATAGTGGGTAACGCATGGCCATATGCTAATGGACCCCTTCATTTAGGAAGAGTAGCAGTACTTTTACCTGGAGATATATTAGCTAGATATCATAGATTAATGGGGGATGATGTGATTTTTGTATCAGGAAGTGATTCTCATGGAATGCCTGTATACAGTAAAGCTAAAGAAGAAGGTTTAACGCCACAAGAAACTTCAGAAAAGTACCATAAGGAATTTGTAAAATGCTTTAATAAATTAAATTTTTCCTTTGATTTATTTACTAGGACTCATACTGAGTATCATAGTAAAAAAGTTAAAGAATTTATATTGTATCTATATGAAAAAGGATATATATATGAAAAAGAAACTGAGCAGCATTATTGTGAAGAATGTAAAGTTTTCTTATTAGATAGTGATGTAAAAGGAATATGCCCTAATTGCAATAAAGAATCTATAGATGGACAGTGTCCTTCAATGTGTGGTTCAAGTGAATTAATAGATAAAAGATGTAGATTTTGCAATAAAGTACCTACTACAAAGAAAAGTAAGCATTTATTTTTTGCTTTATCTAAATTTGAAAAGGATGTTAGGAGAGCTTTTATAAGACAACATGGATGGAGAGAAAATGCTCAAGTTATAACAAAGAGATATTTAGACGGTGGATTAAGAGATAGAGCAATTACAAGAGATTTTGAATGGGGAATTGATGTGCCTTTAAAAGGATTTGAAGATAAGAAGATATATGTATGGATTGAAGCGGTTTGTGGATATTTAACTGCTAGTATGCAGTGTGCAGAGCAGAGAGGAGAAGATTATTTAGATTATTGGGGCGGAGAAGATAGCAAAGTTTACTTCGTTCATGGTAAAGACAATATTCCTTTTCATACAGTTATATTTCCATCTTTATTATCAGGTCTTGGTATAAAAAACCCTAACATAATAGAAATTTCAAGTGAATATTTAAAGTTAGAAGGAAAACAGTTTTCTACTGTGAAAAACTGGGCTATATGGGTAGACTATATTGCTGAAAATTACAATGTAGATTCCTTGAGATATTACTTGATGCTAAATGGCCCAGAGATTAAGGCTTCAGATTTTAGATGGAAAGATTTTATTAGTACCAATAATAATGAATTAGTAGGACTGTACGGAAATTTTGTAAATCGAACTTTATCATTTATTGAGAATAATTTTGAAGGAAATATACCTAGGGGAAAGATGCCTTTAGAGATGAAAAATAAATTGTTTAACCTTTATTTTGAGGTTGGAGATTTAATAGAAGAGGGACGTTTTAAAGAAGGCTTATCAAAAATTATGAAGATGGTTAAGGATGCAAATAAGTATTTTGATAATGAAAAACCTTGGGTGAGTTTAGAAAAGAATAAATTAAAATGTGAAAATACATTATATATATGCGTTCAGTTTATAGTTAATCTTTCAAATTTATTTGAACCTTTTATGCCAGTGGTTTCAAAGAAAATAAGAGATATTTTAGGTGCTAAAGAACCTACTTGGAGCTATGTAGAAAAAAATAGTGGGAAAATAAATAAATTAGAAATTTTATTTGAAAAAATAGATAGAAAAAATGTAGAAAAAGAACTTAACAAATTGAAAAAAAGAGTGTAAATAAAAATCAGAGTACCAACAATAGGGGATGTGATACTCTGATGATAACTACTCAATAGCTTGAATAGTTAAGGGGTAAATAATAATGCTTTAACTACTTTACAAGTATTAATATAATACGTGATTATGACAGTTGTGTGTCAAAAAAATTAAGAAAATATGTATATAAATATGAAAATGATAGAAAATATCTATAAAGAGGTGAACTTTATGGATAGAAAGAAGACTTTACAAGAAATGAATAAGTTTTTAAAAGGAATTCATATGGGGATTTCTACTTTTAAAGATTATTTAGAAAAGTCTGAGTCTAGGGAGCTTCGAAGGGAACTTACAAGTATAATAGATTCTTTAAAAAAACACGAAAAAGTAATTACAAAGAGAATTAAAGAACTTGGAGGAAATGCTTCAGAATCTATAGGAATAATAGGAAGCATGGGACAGATTTTTGAAAAGATAAAACTTATAACTGCAGATAAGGATCAGGAAATTTTATGCCATACAATTAAATATATGGAAATAGAAGTTAAGAATGGTAATAAGTTTATTCAAGATAATCAGGGGTTAGAAGAAAGCCTTATGAAGGATGTTAAATGCGTAGTAGATGAATACTGCACTCACTTGAAGAAACTACAGCAATTTTGGTAAAACAGGATGATTTTTAATAAGTCATCCTTTTTTGATATAATAATTATTATGTAGAGTTTATACTTGGAAGGAATGTTTTTTATGAAAAATAAATATAAGATTTTTGACAGTCATGCACATTATGATGATGAAGCTTTTGATGTAGATAGAGATGAATTAATTAAGGAACTTCATGAAAATGGAGTTATAGGAATATTAGATTGTGCATCTAGTTATGAAAGTATAGATAAGGTATGTGAAATCACTAAGAAGTGGGACTTTATCTATGGAGCATTAGGTATACATCCTGAAAATGCAGATGAATTTAATGATGAAGTAATGAATGAAATTAAAGAAAAAATAAAGGAAAATAAAAAAATTATTGCAGTTGGAGAAATAGGATTAGATTATCATTGGGATGAAAATCCTCCAAGAGAAGTTCAAAGAAAAGTATTTAGAAAACACATGGAACTTGCAAAAGAATTAAATCTTCCAGTTGTAATTCATGATAGAGATGCTCATGAAGATACTTTAAATATAATGAAAGAGTATCCAGAAGTTATAGGAACAGTTCACTGTTTCTCAGGAAGCGTTGAATTTGCAAAGGAATGCTTAAAGCTTGGATATTACATAGGAATAACAGGAGTAATAACATTTAAGAATGCTAAAAAGCTAGTAAAAGTAGTTAAAGAAGTACCTTTAGACAGACTTTTAGTTGAAACTGACTGTCCTTACATGGCACCAGAGCCTAATAGAGGTAAAAGGAATAAATCAGATTATATAGAATTTATTATAGAAAAAATTGCAGAGATAAAAGAAATTGACCCTAAACAATTAAATATGCAAGTCAATGAGAATTTTAGAAGGTTGACTGGAATGGAAAAAAATGGTAACATATAAAGGTACAGTTTACTAGAACTAAGTTATAGACCGATGGACAGTTAAACAAGAAAACTTCACCTAAATAAACTCGATTAAGAGCTAAGTGTAGTCTATGGGTTACGAGCCTCTAAGCCCCTAAAACACTAGCTTTATCCAATGCAAGAACAAAGCGTGAATTTGACAAAATGTCTGTTTATAAGATATAATTCTTAGGACGCTCTTGCCAAAGGAGGGAATTTATATGGTAGAAAAATTCAAGAAATACTTACACAAAAGTTTTTCTAACGGTCCGAAGGCAAAGATAATATTAGGAATAGTAATTGCTATATGCTGTGTAGTTACTTTACTAGTTTCTATGAGAAAAACGGTAAAAATTAATGTAGATGGAAATGAACAAACTTTTGTCACATATAAAGGGACTGTTGGAGATGTGCTGCAGGAGCAAGGAATAGAACTTGCTGAAAAAGATAAGGTGCAGCCGTCAAAAGAATCCAAAATATCAAAAAATGATACTATATCGGTAAAGAAAGCTGTACAAGTCAAGGTTGTTATATCAGGTGAAGAGCGAGAAATTTCAACAGCTGAAGACACAATAGGAGATATGCTACTTGCTGAGGCAGATAACTTTAAAGAGGAAGGAATTGAAATCAATGATTCAGACATTGTAACTCCTCAAAAAGACACTGCAATTACATCAGATATGGATATTCAAGTAGTTAAAGTTCAAGAGGATGAGGTAACAGAAATAGAAGAGATACCATTCGACACGGAACAAACAATAGACTATAACAAAGTTAATACTTTTAGAGAAGTAACTTCAAGTGGAGTCGTTGGAACTAAGGAAGTTGCTTATAAAGTAGTAAAACATGATGATGAGATAATATCTAAGGAGAAGGTAAGTGAAACCCCTTTAACTGAACCACAAACTGAAAAGGTAACAGTTGGTGGTGCTATTCAAAAAACAAGTAGAGGTGGGGAAACTTATTTATCAAAGAAAACATTATATGTTCAAGCTACTGCATATACTGGAGGCGGCAGAACTGCAACAGGAAAAGCAGTAACTTATAATCCTAATGGAACAAGTACAATCGCAGTTGATCCAAGAGTTATTCCACTTGGAAGCCTAGTTGAGGTTAGTGGATATGGATTAGCAGTTGCTTCAGATACAGGTGGAGCAATTAAAGGAAATATTATAGATGTATATCTAAATTCCGAGAGCGAATGTCAAATCTGGGGAAGAAAACACAATGTAGAGGTTAATATAAAGGCCTACCCTGGTGAATGGTAAAGGATTTTTAAAGGGGATGTAAAAAAACTCTCCTAAAAAGAAAATCGCTGTAGGCATTAAACTTACAGCGATTTTTTGGTAAAATTAAATTATGATACCAAAT
>NZ_FPBY01000033.1 GCF_900116755.1 Clostridium sp. DSM 8431 | reverse complement strand
AAGTGAAAAAAGTATTAATAGATATCTAACAATAATGTTAATAAACTATACTTATTGCAAAATGTATTCTAATAATTCTTATCACTTCAATACTGGATATAAATCTGCTAAGAAGGATCTACAAAAATCTAAAGTAATATTTATCTATGAAGCTGCCGCAAGCGGTACGCCGATAGAAGAAATTTTTGAGTCATTAAAAATAGCTTAGGATTCTGTTTGGTTACTTGACTGTAAATTTTTTCAAGTAAAAATGCACTATCATAGTAATAGTAAATATATTCTTTCGTTATTTTCTTATTAATTTCCTTCTATATCTTTACTAATGTTTTCATATAAATTCTTATGTTAATAAAGTTATTATAATTAGCCAGCATAAAATCTATTGTTACAAAAAAGTGAGAAAAATATAATTTTAAACATTCTTTAAAATCAATTTGTTTAAAACTATATTCCCCTCACTACTTCTTAAGGAATGTAAATATTACCTTCTTTGTAATTAAGTATTTTTGAAATAAATTAAATCCTCATAAAGCTACTCTATTAGCTATTTAATAGATCAAATATCTGCTGAACAATATCTTTAGCCTTTGAAGGAAGTTTCTCTATTGCCTTCTGCCTTTTCTTATCATCATTTATCTGAGCAATTTTTAATACATCTTCTTTTAAACCAGGAATAGAATTAAGTTCAGCTACAAGAGCATTAAACTTTTTAGCAAATTTAGGATCTCTCATTCTATTTTGAATCATCATAATAAATTCATAACCATTCATACATTTATCCTCCAGGGACTTCAATATAATTTATAATATTCATAAAATCCACAAATGTGCCTATAAATTACTAATAAACTCTAAGTTTTTAGAAAATAAAAACATTTTATTCTTTATTGATATTCGTTGTATAATGTATTATGAGGTGAAAGTTATGCAAAATAATTTTGATATTCTGACTGATAATGAATCAAAAAAAGTCAAACTTGTATTTAAAGCTTTTATTGTCGGAATTATTGCTTCTGTAATATCAGTTTGTTACAGATATGCACTTGCAGAAGTTGAAGACTTTTCCTTTTTTCTGTATGGTCTTGTAAGAGAAAATCTTTGGTCAATCCCTCTTCTTTTTATAGGGTTAGCCTTAGTAGGCCTTATTGTTGGAAAAGTAATTGAAAAGGAACCTTTTGCAGGGGGTAGTGGTATTCCGCAGGTTAAAGCAGTTATGGGAGGATATCTTCCTGAAAATCCGTTTAAAATCATTATAGCTAAATTTGTGGGTGGCGTCCTTTCTATTGGTTCAGGTTTATCCCTTGGACGTGAAGGTCCATCTGTACAGCTTGGTGCCTGTGTTGGTGATATGGTAAGTAAAAAATTTAAAAGTTCAAAGCTTGAAAGAAGACTTTTAATGTCTAGTGGTGCTTCAGCAGGTCTTGCAGCAGCATTTAATGCTCCACTTGCAGGTGCATTATTTTCTCTTGAGGAAATTTATAAATACTTATCTCCTCTTGTTTTGCTCGCTACAATAACAGCAGCAGTTGCATCAGACTTTGTTTCAAAATACTTCTTTGGTTTTAATCCAGTATTTGATTTTTCGCAAACACACTTTCTTCCACTAAAATATTACGGACTTTTAATTATCCTTGGTATTATCCTTGGAGTTGGTGGAGTTTTTTATAACTGGCTTACTTTACAATGGGAAAAGATGTATGCAAAATTAAAAATAAACCTTTATGTAAAAGTAGTAATTACTTTTATAACAGCAGGAATAGTTGGACTTGTATTCCCTATTATTTTATGTGGTGGTCATAGTCTTATAGAAGAATTAACACCTGAAAAATCTTTAGGAATTCTTTTTGTTATGCTTATAGCTAAATTCCTATTTTCAATTTTCAGTTTTGCATCTGGAGTTCCAGGAGGAATTTTCTTTCCATTATTAATAATTGGAGCAAACATTGGAACTATTTTTGCCTACTTTTCAATTCATATTTTAGGTGTACCAGTTGAATATTTTAATACTTTTATAATCGTTGCTATGGCAGGATATTTTACATCTATAGTTAGAGCACCTATTACAGGAATTATATTAATAACAGAGATGACATGCTCTCTTAATCACTTATTAGCTTTAACAGTAGTTTGTATAACATCATACATAGTTGCAGACTCATTAAAGAGCGCTCCTATTTACGATTCTTTACTTGAAAATCTGCTTATAAAAAATCATGTAAAAAATAAAGAAGAAAAGCATAGTCCAAAGAAAATTATAATTTCAAGTACTGTTCACTATGGTTCAAAACTAGATAATAAATACATTAAAGATATCGACTTCCCTAAAGGCACTTTAGTTGTTTCTATAAATAGAGGCACTGATTCCTTTGTACCTAATGGAAATACTTTAATAAAAGCTGGTGATGAACTTCTTACCATGGCAGATGAAGGTTTTGAATGGCAGACTCGAGAAGAACTTGAAGAACTTTCAACAGTTTAGTATCTTTGTATCGGTATACTTGTGTTGTTTAAGATATCTAAATATAATTATATTTAGATATCTTAAGCAGGAGGGGTATATATGAAAAATAGATCTTTAAAATTAATACAAACAGCTCTAATGGCAGCTTTATGCTATATAAGTTTTACTTTTTTACAAATTAAGATTCCTGTTCCTGGAGGAGATGCTACATCAATACATATAGGTAATGCTTTTTGTGTACTAGCTGCACTTCTTCTTGGAGGTTTTTATGGAGGTCTTGCAGGAGCTATAGGAATGACTATTGCAGATATTATGGATCCTGTGTACATAACTGTTGCTCCTAAAACCTTTATATTAAAATTATGCATAGGTTTAATTACAGGACTTGTAGCTCATAAAATAGCACATATAAGTGAACATCATGAAAAGAAATATATTATAAAATGGAGTATAATATCTTCAGCTTGTGCACTTCTCTTTAACGTTATAGCTGACCCAGTTGTAGGTTATTTCTACAAGCAATATATTTTAGGAATACCTCAAAGTGCAGCAGCTATATTAGCTAAATTAAGTACTGTTACAACTTTAATAAATGCAGTTGTTTCTACTATACTAGTAGTTATTTTATATACTGCATTAAAACCAATGTTAGAAAGAAGTCATATGCTTCTTCCAATTGAATAGGTAAAAATAAGGATAAAAGCATTTTTGCTCTTATCCTTATTTTTATTCCCTTAAGAAAGCTAAAGTTGCACAATCTACGCTTCCTTCACCTTTAACTATTTCAGATAAATCTATTATTTTCACATCATATCCCAAATTTTTAAGCTTATTTCCTACTGATATGCTACTTGTAACTAATCTTTTGTCACCTAAATATACAATATTACTTCCAAAGCCTCTAGCCTCTTCTTTAGTTATTTCTATAATATTTTTAATATGCTCTTTTATTATTTCTATATCATATACATAAGGCGATACTATAGCTGAATCCTTTCCTAATAAAGAAAAAACACAATCTAAATGAAGCATACTATTATCAAAGTTAATTGGCACTACAGTTTTATTTATTTTCTTTAAATCTAAAATTTGCTGAAGTTCAATAACTGCTTTTAGACTTGTTCTACTGCTTAAACCTACAAAAACCACATTGTCTCCTACAGCTACATCTCCACCTTCAATATTATTTTGCATTATATAATGAGAAATCCCGTCTTCTATAGCAAACTTTTTTATAGCTTCAGTTTCTCTTTGTCTTTCATTTAAATTCATTTTACTTATAAATAAAATATTATCTATAACAAACCCTACATCTTTAGCATAAACCTGCTTGCTAGAATCTACTAAATCTAAGAATCTCACTCTTATACCTTCAGCGATAAGGTAATTAATATAATTATTATATTGATTATAAGCTAAAGAATAATCTGTTTTATTATAAAATTCATTACTCTTATTTGCTATTTTATAATTGACTGGATAGCATAACAAACAAGACCTTAAATTTCCATAATCATTATGTCTATATATCTTCATGAATCTCTTCCATTCCTAATATTTTATAGCTTATATTATTCCCACTTTACAAATAAAAATACATCTAACAGTCCTTTCTTTCTCTTTCTTTATTTTTCATAGTTTGCATAGCTAATTCTCTCATATCTCTTGCCTTATCCTTAACTTTATAGTTAGCACCTCTGCTAGTTATAACATTAGAAAACCATTTCACAGATTCTGAAATTTTTCCAGTTCTTCTATAAAGCTCTCCTATTAAATACATTAAAGAATAAGTATCTAAGCCATAAATAGGAGTATCTTCACTTTCATAAGCATTAATAAAGCCTTCAAGAGCCTTACCTAAATAAAACTGCTCTTCATTTTCCTTTTTTAAAAGTCTATACATCCATGCTAATCTTAAGCATAGTATAGCCTTTCTACTATCTTTAAAATCTGCTACAACTGCTGTAAGAAGAGCAAGTTTATATCTTTCAATAGCAATTTCTTCAGTATATATTAAAGGATATTCTCTTCCATGCCATTCATTACTTATTTTCATTCTTATATCATTAAGCTGATAAGAGCGTACCTTTGAAAATTCACTTTTAAGAGCAGCATATCCACATATAGGACATACCCATACATCATATAAATATGGATTAATAATATCATATCTAATAAAAGTATCTGTATCTCTTGATTTTACTCGAGCTACAGATGACTTTACAACTCTAACCTTTATTCCTGATTACATACAGGAAATTTTACCTTATTGTCAAAAAGCAATCTAAATAATTTTAGAGAAGAAAATACTTTTCCTAACATAATAAGAAGCCCCTATTTCTGATATATCAATGTATTTCTTCTTTTGTATCAATTATCGTTTGTATTTTACATTATATACTTCTTTAAAATAAAAAAGATTAGTTATTTTTATTTTCGAATTTTAAACTTTTATAATCTTTAACTAAAGCATCATAATTACTTTTCATTTGATTTATATAAGATGATGATTCTTTTTCTGATAGGCTACTCAGATTGCTAAAATCTCCTTCTGAACCTTCCTTTAATAAAGTATAAACTTTCTTTACACTGTTTATAAAACTTCTACTATTTGAAATATAATTGCCTAATTTAATATCATTAATACTATTTTCAATATCTGAAAGTTCTTCCTCTTTACCTTCAATCTCCTCACATCTATTTAATATTTCCTTATAATATGATGAATTTTCACTTAATGATTTACTTGTATCTTCTGAAATAATATTACTGTATAAGGGCTCAATATAATCATTATGTAAAACTTTTATCTCTTGCCTTAATTCCTTAGATTCTTTAATAACTCTATAGTTTTTACTAGTATCAACAAAAAAACCTATTACTGATACAAGGGAAATTGCTGTAATCAAAATAGTTGTAAATTTAGTTATTTTCTTTTTCATTTCTTTATTCATAATTTTTCCTCCCTTCTTATTAATTATAACAAAAAAAGAAGTACCTAATTAAAGATACTTCTTTTTACTATATTAATTAATCTACTTTTTTCTTTAAAACTCCAAGTATACATGCTGCTACAACAGTACCAGCTGCTATAGCTACTAAGTACATTAATGGATTTTGAACAACACCTATTACGAATATTCCTCCGTGTGGAGCTCTAATTCCACAGTTAAAGAATGCTGATAAACCACCAGCTACTGCTGAACCTACTACACAAGATGGAATTACTCTTGCTGGATCTGCTGCTGCAAAAGGAATAGCACCTTCTGTTATGAAGCAAAGACCCATAATAAAGTTTGTAAGTCCTGATTGTCTTTCTCTTTCAGTGAACTTATTTTTAAATATTGTAGTTGCTAAAGCAATTGCTAATGGTGGAACCATACCTCCAGCCATAACTGCTGCCATTGTTACAATATCTCCACTTGCAAGTGCTGCTGTACCAAATACATATGCTGCCTTATTGAATGGGCCACCCATATCAATAGCCATCATTCCACCAAGTACTGCACCAAGTAAAACTCTACTTCCTTCACCCATTGAGTTTAAGAAGTCAGTTAAGCCCATATTAATAACTGCAACGTAAGGAACTATTAATACTTGTAATAAGACACCTGTAATCATTATACCGAATAATGGATAAAGTAAAGTTGGTTTTAGACCTTCTAATGCATTTGGAAGGTAACTAAATAATTTCTTTAATCCAACAACTATATATCCACCTAAGAAACCTGCAACAAGTCCTCCAATGAAACCTGAGTTACCAAGGTAAGCAATCATACCACCAACAAAACCTACAGCTAATGCTGGTCTATCACCAATACTCATTGCAATGTAACCTGCTAAAACTGGAACCATTAAGTTAAATGAAATACTACCAATTGTCTTTAAAGTATCTGCAACTGCTGTTTGATTACCAAAGTTTGTAGCTGCTGCACCTGCACCAAATATACTATCCCAAAGGAAAGCTAGGGCAATTAATATACCACCACCTATAACAAATGGAAGCATGTGTGATACACCATTCATTAAGTCTTTGTATATTTTTCTTCCAACACTTTCTTTTTCACCTGATTCATTAGCGCCTTCACTGTCACTACCACCATCATGATGATAAATAGGTGCATTTCCGTTTACTGCTTCAGTAAGAAGCTTTTCTGTTTTGTATATACCATCTGCAACTGGACATTGAATAACTTTCTTTCCATCAAATCTAGCCATTTCAACCTTTTTATCAGCTGCAACTATAATAGCTGTACAATTATCTATATCTTCTTTAGTTAAAACATTTTTAGCTCCTCCAGAACCATTTGTTTCAACCTTAATAGATATTCCCATTTCCTTAGCTTTATTTTCAAGGCTTTCAGCTGCCATATATGTATGTGCTATACCTGTTGGACAAGCAGTTACAGCTAAAACTTGATATCCATTTGATTCAACCTTTGTGTTTTCTTTTTCGATCTTATCACTTTCAGCTTCATCAATTACCTTTAAGAATTCTTCTTTTGAAGATGCATTTAATAATTTATCTTTAAAATCAGGACTCATAAGCATTGTTGAAAGTCTTGCAAGTACATCTAAGTGTAAGTTAGCTTCTCCTTCTGGTGCTGCTATTAAGAAGAATAGCTTTGCTGGTTCTCCATCAAGAGAATCGAAATCTATACCATCTTTAATAACCATTGCTGCTAAACCTGGCTTTTCTACTGCTGATGTTTTAGCATGTGGTATTGCTATTCCTTCACCTATTCCTGTAGTACTTAAAGACTCTCTAGCTAAAACTGCCTTTTTGTACTCTGCTTTATCCTTTAAGTTGCCTCTCTTTTCCATTAAGTCAACTAAAGTATCTAAAGCTTCACTCTTATTTGAAACTGCAGGATTTAAAGCTATCGATTTAACATTTAATAAATCAGTTATCTTCATTTCTTTAGGTTCTTCTTTAACTTCAACTTTTTCTTTTTCAGCTTCCATTTTTTCTGTTTCTGCTTCATCAATTAATTTTAAGAATTCTTCTTTTGATGATGAATTTAAAAGACTTTGCTTAAAATCTGGATTCATAAGCAGTCTTGAAAGTCTTGCTAATACATCTAAGTGTAAATTTTCTTCTCCCTCAGGTGCTGCTATTAAGAAGAATAGATTTGCTGGTTCTCCATCAAGAGAATCAAAATCCACACCTTTCTTAACAACCATTGCAGCTAAACCTGGTTTTTCTACTGCTGATGTCTTAGCATGTGGTATAGCAATTCCTTCTCCTATACCTGTAGTGCTTAATTCTTCTCTAGCTAAAACTGCCTTTTTATATTCTGCCTTATTTTTTAAATTTCCACCTTTATCCATCAAATCAACTAAAGTATCTAAGGCTTCACTTTTAGTTGAAACTTCTGGATTTAAAGCTATTGTTTCAAGCTTTAATAAATCAGTTATCTTCATATGTATACCTCCTAGTGTTTACAAACACTAAATTTGCTTTAGAAGTTCATAAACCTTATCTTCTGTTGCAAGACCTTCAGAAAATGCACTAGCACTTCCTGTAGCTACCCCCATTTTAAATGCCTTAACCATATCCTTAGTTTTTAAATAACCAGTAATAAAACCAGCCACCATGGAATCCCCAGCTCCAACAGAATTCTTTAAAACTCCCTTTGGAACAGCTGAAACTGTAACGTTCATTTCTGAATCTACTAAAATAGCACCATCACCAGCCATTGAGATAACTACATTTTGAGCACCTAATTTAACAAGTTCCTTTGCATATTTTATAATATCATCTTGAGTTTTTATTTCAACACCAAAAAGTTCTGCTAATTCATGATGATTTGGTTTGATAAAGAATGGTTTGTATTTTAATACATTCATTAAAAGTTCTCCTGTAGTATCTACCACAAACTTAATTCCTCTTCCATCTAATCTCTTCATTATGCTTTCATAGATATCTTTAGGTAATGTTTTTGGTATACTTCCTGCAAGTACTAAAATATCTCCTTCTTTTAGATTATCAAGTTTTTTATATAATTCATTTAAAGCTTCATCATCTATGTCAGGACCAGAACCATTTATTTCTGATTCTTTAGCACTCTTTATTTTAACATTTATTCTAGACATTCCATTTTTTAATTCAATAAAATCTGTAGAACATCCAAATTCCTTCACTCTTCTTTCAATTTCTTTACCAGTAAACCCCGCTATGTATCCAAGAGCTGTATTTTCTATTCCTAAGTTCTTTAAAACTATAGAAACATTAATACCTTTTCCACCTGCATATATTTCTTCACTTTCAGTTCTATTAACAGCACCTATATTTAATTCATCCATTTTAACTACATAATCTAGTGCTGGATTAAAAGTCATTGTATAAATCATTATACGTCCACCTCCATTATTTCTGCCTTATCTTTAAATGATTTATTATCTAAATTAGTTGTTATAATTACTGCCGCATCTATATCTGAAAATGTTATTGAGCTAATTTCCCCAATCTTTGATGAATCACAAAGTACATAAGACTTTTTACATCGCTTAATAACCTCTTCTTTTAATAAAGCTTCATTTATATCTGGTGTTGTAAAGCCTCTTAAAACATCTACTCCATTGGTGCCAAAAAAACCTTTAGTAAAATTATATTTTTTAATACTCTTTAAAGCCTCAATACCAACAATAGCTTCCGTTACAGCTTTAAGTTCTCCTCCAACAATTATTGTTTTTAAATTGTTTTCTGCTAAACTTCTTGCGTGGACAACTCCATTTGTAACATATAGTGCATCCTTTTCACTTATATACTTAATCATAAGTTCTGTAGTTGTACCTGCATCTATATATACTATATTCCCTGGTTCAATTAATGAAGCAGCTTTAATTGCTATTTTTTTCTTTTCCTCTAAGTTAAGATTCTTTCTAAATTCAACAACCTGTTCCTTAGTATTAATTTTTTTATCATTAATTAAAGTGGCTCCTCCATGAACCTTTTTCAGAAGTCCTTTGTTATGTAATGCATTCAGATCTCTTCTTATGGTTGATTCTGAAGCTTCTAAATAATCAACTAAATCTGCAACATATACTGCTGAATCAGTTTTTAGCTTCTCTAAAATCAATCTCTGTCTTTCTTCTGTTAACATTTTCCTCACTTCCTCGTGATAATAATACACCTTTTTTACCACAAGGTCAATCATTTACATTCAAAATAATTCATATAATCCAACACTTCAATCAATTCCATTCATTTCTTCAATCAGTTGGAAATTATGAAAGTTTTTATTATAATTTTTCCCACAATTAATGATACTTATACAATATAAAATCTACTTTTCATCCTTTAAACTATTATTAATTTATTAACTTTTAATAAAACAATTAAGTAACCTTTAAAGGATAATTATTATAGTATATATTAACTAATGAAAAGAAAGGTTTATTAAGTAATATGTATTATACTAATTGTGATGAAGAATCAAATAGAAACAAAGGCATGAAAATGGAATATGCAAAAGCTTATGTTTTACCTCAAAAATATGACAATCTTATAAGTGTTAAGTTTGCTCTTGACTGTGGAACTATTTTTAAAGACTTAGTATGCCCTTATAAAGAAAAAAATTATTATCCTTATAAAGATAACAAATGTTAAGTGGAGGTAAAACAATGGACAAAGATACACTTTTAAATGCAATAAGAAAATATCTGTTCTATACATTAGAACTTAATTTATATTTAGACAGCTTCCCAAATTGCAGTGAAGCACAAAAAAATTTTGAAATCATGTCAAAAAAACTAAACTCTTTAATGAATGAATATGAAGAAAAATATGGTCAGCTTCAAAACTTTGGATTATCATGCGTTTCAGATTCCTGCTCTTGGACAAAAGATCCATGGCCATGGGAACAAGATAAAAATAGGAGGTGCTATAGATAATGTGGACTTATGTAAAAACACTTCAATACCCTGTAGATTTAAAATCTAAGGATTTAAGAATAGCAAAATGTTTAATAAGCCAATATGGTGGACCTGATGGAGAACTTAGTGCTGCTTTAAGATATTTAAATCAAAGATATACTATGCCAACAGGAACTACTAAGGGAATCTTAAATGATATTGGAACAGAAGAATTAGCTCATGTTGAAATTATAGCAACTATGATTTATCAACTTATGGATAACGCTTCAATCGATGAAATTAAAAAAGCTGGATTAGATGGACATTTTACTGACCATGGAAAAGCTTTATATTATGCTGATGCTCAAGGAAATCCTTGGACTGCAACTTATATTCAAGCTAAAGGTGAACCAATAGCTGATATTTATGAGGATATGGCAGCAGAACAAAAAGCTAGAGTAACTTATGAATGGCTTATTACATTAACTGATGATCAAGACGTTAAAGAAGTATTAAGATACTTGCGTCAAAGAGAAATAGTTCATTTTCAACGTTTTGGTGAAGCATTAATGAAAGTTCAAGATGCTTTATGTAAAAAATAGCTTTAACACTTCTATTGAAGAACCAGGGATAAATGAAAGTGGTATTGAAGCTAAAAAGAGAGGATTCTAAAACCTATCTTTCTATATGAAAAAAATCAGCCAATAAGTTATTGGCTGATTAATCTATTGCCATAGCAATTCCTCTTGGCTCTACTGGTGTTGAGAAAACTATCTGAGTTTCTGTTGTACCAAATCTTTGAAGATTTCCAATAAAAGTATCCAATTCAGCAGTTGTAGGATATGCAACTTTAATTAGCATAGAATAAGCACCTGTAACACAATTACATTCAATTACGTTTGGACAAGTCTCAATAAAAGGATAAAACTGTGGCTTTAACTTTGGAGTCATAGCTAAATTAATAAATGCTACTATATTATATCCAAGCTCAAGCTGATTTACTGTTGCTCTATAACCTGTTATTATTCCTGACTTTTCTAACTTATCTATTCTAGCTGATACTGCAGGAGGAGATAAAAATACCTCTTGAGCTAATTGTTTTAAGGGGTAACGAGCATTCCTTTGCAATAGTTTTATTAATTTTAAATCGACCTTATCCATATTTTTCACACCTCATCTTCAATAAATTTCAAAAAATAAAAAGGAGCAGGCCAAATACACTTAAGTATTTAACATGCTCCTTTGCACTATATCCATATAATAATATATTTTACCTTTTTATACAATTCATGTATTAGGCTTAAACTTAATAAATTTAAGTTTTAATCTTGATTAACTAAGCTTTTTTAAGTTTTTCTTAGGTTTCCTCCAAAATTCTATTTTTATCACATCTTTATTTTATTAAGTTTTAAAACTTTCTATTTAATTTTTGAAAGTTTATATTTCTTTTCACCCTCTTTAATTAGCTCTTTCACTTAATTTATTTACATTTCTCTAAAAAAGATGTATTCTTCAGACAAATAAAAAATGAAACGAGGGATATAAATTATGAGCTACAGAATAGAATTTGATTCAATAGGAAGTTTAAAGGTACCAAAGGATGCATATTATGGTGTTCAATCCTTAAGAGCTAAAAATAATTTTTCTATAACTAATAAAAAAATGAATACTGAATTAATTATTAGTCTTGCTGAAATAAAAAAAGCTGCTGCCATTACAAATATGAATGCTGGATTACTTAAGCGTGTAAAATGCACAGCTATAGTTAATGCCTGCGATGAAATAATTAATGGGAAATTACATGAAGAATTTATAGTTGATCCTATTCAAGGTGGTGCTGGTACATCTGCTAATATGAATGCTAATGAAGTAATTGCAAATAGAGCCATTGAACTTCTAGGAAGCGAAAAAGGAAACTATAATGTAGTTCATCCTAACGATGATGTTAATATGGCACAATCAACAAATGATGTATTTCCTACTGCAGGAAAATTAACTATATTAAAGCTTCTCCCAAAAACAACACAAGAATTAAAAAGACTATATACTTCACTTATGAGAAAATCTGATGAATTTGATAAAATAATAAAAATGGGAAGAACTCAACTGCAAGATGCTGTTCCGATGAGACTTGGACAAACCTTTGCAGCTTATGGAGAAGTTATAAAAAGAGATATATCTAGACTTACAAAGGTCCAAGATGAAATAAGATATGTAAACATGGGAGCAACAGCAATTGGAACATCAATAAATGTTAGTTCTTATTATCTCAATAATATTGTTAAGGAATTAAGTAAAATAACAAATAAAAAACTATTTAGATGTAAAGATCTTATAGATGGAACTCAAAACCTTGATGGCTTTGTAGCAATATCTTCTATCTTAAAAACTTGCGCCGTAAATTTATCTAAGATTTGCAATGACTTAAGACTTTTATCAAGTGGTCCAAAAACAGGTATAAACGAAATAAATCTTCCTGCAAAACAAAATGGCTCCTCCATTATGCCAGGCAAAATAAACCCTGTTATTCCTGAAGTAGTAAACCAAGTTGCTTTTAATATTATAGGAAATGATTTTACAATTACTATGGCAGCAGAAGGTGGTCAAATGGAGCTTAATGCCTTTGAACCTGTATTATTCTATAACCTATTTGAATCTATAGAAACACTAGGTGCTGCTGCTAAAACTTTAAATGATAACTGTATATCTGGAATAACAGCAAATAAAAAAAGATGCAGAGAGCTCTTTGAATCAAGCGCTTCTTTAAGTACAGCATTATGTCCTTACTTAGGTTATAAAGAATCAGCAAAAATAGCTAAATGTGCTTTGGAAACTGGTAAAACCGTTAAGGAAATAATATTAGAAGAAAACCTTTTATCTGAAAAAAAATTAGATGAAATATTAGATCCTATGAAACTTACAGGAGGTACTAAGACAAAAATTTATGCTATATAATAGGCTGTATTTTTAAATAAAGTGATAAGTAAAACTAGCTATTCAAATATAGGTGGACGTCCCTTAAAGTTCGTGCTTAAATAAGGATGTTCTTCTCCCTTTATATTTATTGGTTTTTCATTAGTTTTTGAAAATATAAATTTAAAAAGAGCCATAATAAAAGCAAAAAACTATGGAGCCACCTAACCCCATAGTTTTTTACTTTATATATCCTAATCAACAAGAAGATTTATATACTGTTTATAAATAATATTAGAAGTTCTATCATAAAACTCTCTATAAGTATTTATAGCTAAATTAAATAAATGTTTATAGTCAGTAATTGATTTAAGTCTTACACCTTTAAAAAATCCATTTGTCTTTGTAACATTAAAATGCATATGCTCTTCAAGACTATCAAAAACAGCATTTTTACTGTCTTTAGAAATTCTTTCATTAAATTCTCTCCAAGCTCTTCTAACTTCCCATGGCGCATCTAAAGATGGAAAATAAAGATTCTTATTTTCTTCTTTCCAACTATAAAATTTATCGCTTCCAAATTCTATACCTACTTCACTTAAATGACACTTTTTATATATAAATTTATCTTCAACTAATACTTCATTTTCAGCATTAAGTTCCTTTGCAGATATTTCATTAATTCTACTTACTATAGAGCTACCTTCTGATAAATTACTTGTTTCTAACATTAACTTCCTCCTAAAATATACTACTATAACATAATAATATTATTTTTCATAACTATATATTACATTTAATTTTTTATTTTCAAAATAAAGGTTCTTAGATATTATATATCCATTTATGTTATATTTCAATAGAATTAAGCCATATATTTCCTTGTTAAAAAATCTACTTTTTTTGATAACCTATACATTGCTCATGTCACTAATAATAGTGTTTTCTTCAATAATAGAATCAGAACTTATAATACATCCATTGCCTATTTTTACATTATTAAAAATTTTAGTATCCTCAACACTTCCTCTTTCAATAACTACATTTGATCCAATTTCAACATTCTCTCCAATACAAACTCCACCATAACCTTGAACCTTAATTAATTTTCCATCCTTATTACACAAATTTTTAAAAGAGTTTTTTCCAATAACAGTACCTGAATTAATAATTGTATTCTTTCCTATAAAAACTTTTCCTTCAATTGAAATATTATTCTTTAAGACTACTCCATCTTCTAAAATAACATCCTTTCCAATATAACAATAAGCACCAACACTGATATTTCTATCAATATTGCTGCTACTTACTGTTGAGTTTTTATTAATTCCACCAAAATAATCTTCATTCTTAAAAAATTCATTTATTATTGAAAAAAAATTAAGTTTAGGCTCTTTGCATGAAATAAAATTTATTCTATTACTAACATTTACTATATTCATAGAATTAGGAACCAAAATTAATGCATCTTTAACATCACTAAAACTACAATTATTTATATTCTCCTTATCCTCAATATAACTTATACAGTTAGATTCAAGATTATCTATTGATGCATACTTATTAACACATATACTCTTAATTCCTATATATTTATAATCAGTACCCGTAATATCAAGATAATCTAAGATTGTTTCTATTCTTACTTCCACATAAAAACCCCCAAAAATATTAATAGCCTAATACTTATTTTTATGCTTTTTATCCTATAATTTATTACAATTATCTACTTTAGGAAGGACTATAGTAAAGGTAGAGCCTTTACCTAAAACACTTTCAGCATATATATCTCCTTCATGAAGATTAATAAGTCTTTTTGTAATGGTTAATCCAAGACCACTTCCCATCTTTGCTTCAGTTTTAGAATTATGTCCCTGACTAAATCTATCAAATATATTTTCTAGATACTCATCTCCAATACCACATCCAGTATCTGATACACTTATCTTTACTTTATCTCCTATATCAGCAATATAAACTGATACTTCTCCCCCTGAAGGAGTAAACTTAGCAGCATTATTAACTAAATTAACAATGCATCTATCAATAGCTGTAAAGTCAAAGTACATCATACACTCTTCTGTTTCAGTATCAAATATTAAACTAGCACCTTTTTCTTCTATTAAATTCTTAAGAGACATTACTGAATCTTCTACAACACTTACAATGTTCCCCTCTTCTTTAAACAATTTAAAATTACCACTATCAATTTTAGAAGAATCTAATAAATCATTAATAAGCTTTAATAAACGCTTTACATTTTTATCAGACATATCTATATATTTTTCTAACATTTCTTCTGTGAGCTTATGATCTTCATCTAGTTTTAGAAGAAGCTGATTTATTGAAGAAATTACATTTAAAGGTGTTCTAAGCTCATGAGACAAATTAATTAAATAATCAATTTTACTTTGTTCAAGTTTTAGCACCTTAAGTAAAAGCTCATTTTTTTCCTTCATTTCTATATCAAGTTGATTATCTTTTTTCTTAAGATGTTTATTCATAGTTCTCATTTTAAATAAAACATATATAATCACTATAACAAAAATAATTCCATATAAAATTACGGCATAAAAGCTTCTCCATATAGGAGGGTCTACAGTGAAGAAAATATTTTCTTCAGCAGTGTATGTTCCATTTGGAGTTAAAGCTTTAAAACTTATAGTATACGTTCCAGAATCAAGATTAGAAAAAGTTATTTCATTACCATCCATAGGTACCCACTGCTCTGAAACATTATTAATTTTATAAAAATACTTTGTATTCTGAGAATTATTGAACATAGTTGTAAATAATTTTACTCCTATAGAATTATTATAATGAGGTATATTACTATTTACATAGTTACTTTCCATATTATTAAAATATACACTATCAATACATACTTCATAAGTATAATCTTCTCTTCCTGCCTTTATTAAATCAATTATAAACAAGCCTTCTATAGAGCCAAAAGCAGCATATCTTCTATTAAAAAACAAATTTGAATTAGTATTAAAATCAATATTTCTAATATAGTTTTTAATTAAAATATGATTATCTTTGCTTGTACTAATTGAATCTATACCTGAATTTGTACTTACCCATACTTGGTTTTTATTGCACACAATTCCTTGTATATTATCATTAGATAAGCCATCATTAGTTGAAAAAATTTCAAAGACTTCACTTTCTACACTTAACTTATTAAGTCCATTTTCTGTACCTATCCATATATCCCCTAAAGAATCTTCATTTATAGAAGTTATGTAATTGTTAGATATACTGTTATTTGTTTCATCATAACTATAAAGTCTATTTTCATTATTTACAGGATTATATTTAATAAGACCAGTGCCAGAAACACCAATCCAAAAAACTCCTTTAGAATCTTTAAAAATAGTTTGCGTTAAATTTTCATCAAATTTATATTCTTCAAATAACCAGTCTAAATTCTGCATAGTATTATCATTAAGATTTACTATTTTTACTCCATCAAAGCTTCCAATCCATAAGTTATATCCATCAATATAAAGATTATCACATCTAATTTCCTTAACTTCTGAAATAGTATATTTTATCTTCTTAGTTTTTCTATCAATAACATCAACACCTTTGTCTGTAGATACAAATATACTACTTTCATTACCTGTTATATCTAATATATAATTACTGCTTAAACCATTATCGGTGCTTATGTATTCATAAGTATCATTATCTTGATTTAAGATAGTAATTCCTTTTTCATCACTTCCAAACCAAAGTTTTCCTTCTATATCTTCAAATATGCCATGAATAGATTTTCCCTTTATACAATTTCCTAGTTTACTATTCTCACTGTAATATTCAATTCCTGTATTAAATTTAACATTACTTAATCCTTCACAAGTCCCAATCCATATACTTCCGCTTTTATCTTGTAAAAGAGTATTAATATTATCATTTACTATTGTATATTTATCTTCTGAATCATTTTTGAAAACCTCTTCTTCTGACTGTTTACCATATACTATAAGACCCTTTTCAGTTCCTACAAGTATACAATCATCTCTATCTTTGTTTAAAGTTTTTATTTTATAACATGCACCACTATTTTCATCAATATAATATTTCTTTACATCCTGAATTTTTTCAACATCCATATTATAATAATATAAGCCTGTTGAATTAGTCCCAATTAAAAGCATATTATTATATACATATATATCAGATATAGAATCACCATTATAAATTTCACTTAATTCTTCATTATCAAATTCAATAAACTCATCATTATCTAAGTTATATTTAAAAATAATACCCTTATTAATTCCATAAATGTAGCTTCCATTAGAAAATAAAGAAGAAAAATTACTTCCTTCATTATGATTAATAGTAATAAAATCATCTTTATCTTCAGAATAATAAGCTAGTCCTTTAGATGTAGATGCAAATACTCTTCCTTTATCATCTATAGCAATATCATTAATTTCCTCAATTATTGGATTACTACTTTTAGCATCATAATTTTTAACCCTATAATAATCAAATAAATCTAGTCTACTTATCCTACCAGGCATTGCCACCCATAAATAACTATTTTCATCTTCACTAATATTTAATATAGATTCATTAATAATAATATTATCTTCTTCTGTAACATAATATTTTTTATAATCATAACCATTATATCTATTTAACCCATTTTCTGTTCCAACCCACATATATCCGTGACTATCTTGAAATAAAGCTTGGACATTTTCTCTAAATAATTCATCAGATACTGTAGAATTATTAAACATAATATTTTTTGCTTTAATTTCCATAGGGCTCATAAGTATACTCAAACTTAATAATCCTATAGAAATTAATTTCCCTATTCCTTTATTCATTAATTGATCTCCCACTTCTTAATAGAATAAAGTTTATCACATTACATTTTTCGTGCAAATACTCTCTTTAAATATATATGCATATAATATTTTTGCCATATCTAATTTAATAATTTGTAAAAAAATAAGAAACTGATTTACAAAATGTAAATCAGTTTCTTATTTTTAACAAAAGATTACTTTAATATCTTTTCAATTATTCCGCCACCAACTACAAAGTCGCCATCATAAAATACTACTGACTGTCCTCTAGTAATAGCTCTTTGAGGCTCATCAAAAATAACTTTTATCTTTCCATAAGGTTCTGGATAAATTGTAGCCTTTTTGCCTCTTGAAGAATATCTTACCTTAGCTGTAACTTCCATTGGTTCTTTAAGTTCATCAAAAGAAATTAAATTAACATCCTTAGCAATAAGTCCTTTTTGGAATATATCTGATTCTGGCCCAAGTATAACTTCATTTCTCTTAGCATTTATACCTGTAACAAATACTGGTCTACCAAGAGCTATTCCAAGGCCCTTTCTTTGACCTATAGTATAATAAATAATTCCTTTATGTTGCCCTAAGATATTTCCTTCTTTATCAACAAAATTTCCTGGTTTAATCTTACCTGGCATTTCATCCATTATAAATCTTCCGTGGTCATTATCAGGAATAAAACATATTTCTTGACTATCTCTTTTATTATGAACTGCAAGACCTATTTTTTTTGCTATTTCTCTTATTTCTTCCTTATGATAACCTCCACAAGGCATAAGAGTATGAGCTAGCTGGTCTTGAGTAAAATTATAAAGCATATATGTCTGATCTTTCTTCTCATCATCAGATCTTTCTAAAAGAAATCTTCCATCTTTCTCTATTATTTTAGCATAGTGCCCTGTAGCAACATAATCTGCCCCTATACCTCTAGCTTTTCTTAAAAGTGCATCAAACTTTAAATGTTTATTACATTGAACGCAAGGGTTAGGTGTTTTACCATGCATGTATTCATCTACAAAGTTATCAATAACCTTTTCCTTGAATTCTTGCTTAAAATTTAAAACATAAAATGGTATACCAATTTTCGCTGCCACTCTTCTTGCATCCTCTACTGCTGAAAGCGAACAACATCCACCTTCATTTTCAATATGATTCGGATCATCTGGTGACATTCTCATTGTTATACCAATTACAGCATATCCTTGTTCTTTTAAAAGATATGCAGCAACGGAGCTATCAACTCCGCCACTCATACCTATAACAACTTTTTTCTTCATACTTTAAAGATTATTCTCCGTGCACCATATCATGTAAATGTTCATGATCAGTTTCTTCAAATTCTTGCACTTCAAGACCGTTCTTTGCTCTATAATCATTTATTGCTTTATGAATAGCTTCTTCAGCTAATACTGAACAGTGCATTTTTACTGGTGGAAGTCCATCTAATGCTTCTGCAACAGCTTTATTTGTTAATTCCCATGCTTCTTCAACTGTCTTTCCCTTAATAAGTTCAGTTGCCATTGAAGATGATGCTATAGCTGATCCACATCCAAAAGTCATGAATTTAGCATCTTTAATAATATTATCTTCTATTTTAAGATAAACTCTCATTATATCTCCACACTTAGGGTTTCCAACTTCACCTACACCACTTGGGTTTTCCATTTCTCCTACATTTCTTGGATTTCTAAAATGATCCATAACTTTATCTGAATATATCATAATTATTTTTCCTCCTTTTTAACGTGATCTAACCATAATGGCGACCAACTTCTTACCTTTTCTATAATTGGTGGTAATTTTTCTAAAACATAATCTACATCTTCTTCTGTATTATCATCTCCAAGAGTTAATCTTAAAGATCCATGAGCTAATTCATGTGGAATTCCTGTTGCTAATAATACATGTGATGGGTCAAGAGAACCTGAAGTACAAGCACTACCACTTGATGCGCATATTCCTTCAAAGTCTAATGAAAGTAATATAGATTCTCCTTCGATAAATGTAAATCTTACGTTTACGTTACCTGGAAGTCTCTTATCTCCTCTTGGTCCATTTAAATATGAATATGGGATTCTATCTAAAATTCCATCAATTAATCTATCTCTTAATTTAGTAAGTTTTTTCATGTGTTCATCAAGATTTTCAGTAGCAAGTTCAACTGCTTTAGCAAGACCTACTGCTCCTGCTATATTTTCAGTTCCTCCTCTTCTTCCTCTTTCTTGTCCTCCACCATGTACAAGGTTATGTATTCTTACACCTTTTCTTATGTACATAGCTCCAATTCCTTTAGGTCCATATATCTTATGTCCTGCAAATGAAAGAAGGTCAACTCCTAAATCTTGAACATCTATTGGAACATTTCCTACTGCTTGAACTGCGTCAGTATGGAAAATTACTTTTTTCTCTCTACAAATTGCTGCTATTTCTTTAATAGGTTCTATTGTTCCTATTTCATTATTAGCAAACATTACTGATACTAATATAGTATTGTCTTTAATAGCATTTTTTACATCTTCTGGGTTTACGAATCCTTCACTATCTACATCAAGATAAGTTACTTCATATCCGTTCTTTTCTAAGTATTCACAAGTATGAAGAACTGCATGGTGTTCGATTTTAGTTGTAATTATATGATTACCTTTATTCTTATAAGCTGAAGCAATACCTTTAATTGCCCAGTTGTCTCCTTCTGAACCACCACCAGTAAAGTAAATTTCACTAGCATCCTTTGCATTTAAGCATTTAGCTATTGTCTTTCTTGCATTATCTACTGCTCCGCTTGTTTCTCTTGCTAAGCTGTAGAAAGAAGAAGGGTTACCAAATTTTTCAGTAAAATATGGTTTCATTTCTTCAAACACTTCTGGTTTTACATATGTTGTTGCTGCATGATCCATATATATAGTTTTCATAATTATTCTCCTTTATTGATAAACTTTAACTCTTCGTTTTTATATTTTATTCTCTTATAATCATCGACAATGTCTTGAAGAGTTACAGAAGCCATAACCTCATCGATACTTTTTTTAAGTTTTTCCCATAAAAGACGTGTTGCACAGCAGTCTGTATTGCCACAATTAGGATCTTCATCTAAACAATCAGATATCTCTATTGGGCCTTCCACTACTGCCATTATATCAGCTACATTTATATCCTTTGGTTCTCTATTTAAAACATATCCCCCTTGAGCTCCTCTAATACTTTTTATTAGTCCAGCCTTTCTAAGTGGAGCAAATAATTGTTCTAAATAACATTCAGATATATGTTGGCGAGTTGAAATAGTCTTTATAGAAATTGGCTCGCTACCATAATTTATAGCAAGTTCAACCATTGCTTTTACCCCATAGCGACCTTTTGTTGACAGTTTCATTCTCTCCCCCCTTAATCTTGATTAAAATACTATGCTTTACTTGATGTTTATATCATAGCAATTTACTCGGGAATTGTCAACATCATTTTTCCGTGTAAACTTATATTAATATTATGTATTCAAAAAAATATACACTTAAAGGTTTATAAAATCATATTTTCAAAACATTCTTTACCCTATTTTAGTATCTTCTGATATAATTTATAAAGTAAAAAAAATCATTAATTAGGAGTACAAAAACAATGACTTTGAATTTAGAAAAACCAAAACAATTTGCAAAACAAGATCCAGTACTAATGGCATCTTTTGCATTGGCTCTAATATCATCTATTTTTACTATGCCAAAGTTAGAATACATAGATTTTAGAGTTCTTATACTTTTATTTAACTTAATGATAATTGTAGCTGCTTTTAAAAACTTAAAAATATTTGATGCATTAGCTGTTAAATTAATTTCAAAATGTAGAAGCTATCGTTCAATAAGTTTTGTATTAATATTTATTACCTTTTTATCATCAATGTTTATAACAAATGATGTATCCCTTATAACCTTTGTTCCTCTTACTATAATTGTATGTAATAAAGCTAATATAAAAAAAGCTAAGATTATAGTATTTCAAACTTTAGCTGCTAATTTAGGAAGTTCTTTTACTCCAATGGGAAATCCTCAAAACCTTTATATTTATTCTTACTATAATATAGGGCCTATTGAATTCTTTAAAATAACATTACCTCTTTTATTAATTTCAATATTATTTATAGGTGCTTTAATTTTTAGATTTCCTAAAGAAAAACTTTCTATAGACATAAAACCAATAAGTATAACTAGTAAAAAACATACAATATACTTTTTCATACTATTTATAGTAATTTTACTTTCAGTGTTTCATATAGCAGACTATAGATTAATTTTTATTATTACAATATTAGTAGTATTTTTAATAGATAAAGATTTATTTAAAGAAGTAGATTATACATTACTTTTAACCTTTATATTCTTCTATATATTTATTGGAAATGTCTCTTCTTTTGACTACATAAAAAACTTTATGATAAATTTACTAAGTTCAAAAAATAGCACATTCTTTTCAAGTATAATTTTAAGCCAAGTAATAAGTAACGTACCTTGTACAATGCTTCTTTCAAGTTTCACTTCCTTTAAAGATTATCTTCTTTTAGGAGTAAATATAGGTGGCCTTGGAACATTAATTGCTTCTATGGCAAGCTTAATATCCTATAAGCTTTATAATAAGGAAGATAATGAAGGTGAAAAAAGTTATATACATATGTTTACTTTTTATAACATACTAGGTCTTTTAATTATCACTCCTTTGGTTCTATTACTTATAAATTTAATATAATAGTAGCCTGTCACAAAAAAAGACAGGCTATCATTATATATAAAAAAACTATCTTTAGTGAACTGCCCCCTAATTAAAAAAGTAGGAGAATTCTCTATTTTTTAGCTATTCTTTTTGTTTCTTTAAATTCTATACTCTCATTAACATAACAAAAATAATTTTTCTAATTAACATAGTTATAATATTAAAATTTATTTAATATATATTAATGTTTCAATAAATATTTTTTACAAGTTTTTCATTTTTTAAAAAATAATTATTTCCATTTTTAAGATTTTATGTTAAAATTAATTGTAAAAACTAATACAAACGGGGGTTTTTTTTAATGAAAAATTTAAAAAAGATATTATTATTCATTTTCGTTGCTTTATTACTTGTACCATCAGTAGGAATTACCAAGGCATTTGCTGCATCTAATGATGTTGTAACAATTCCTGACACAAATCTAAAAAATGCGATTTTAGATGCTATAGGAAAAGACCATGATTACACACTTACTGAAGGAGATCTTACTACTTTAAATGTTTTACACGCAAATGACAGAGATATTAAAAATCTAGAAGGTATAGAATATTGTACAGGCCTTGAGTTTTTAAATGTTTCTGGAAATCCAATTACATCTCTTAAAGGTGTAAGAAATTTACCAAAGCTTACAGGTTTAATGGTTTATGATGATAGACTTACAAGCTTTAACGAAATGGAAAATTGTCCTAAGTTAAACTTCATTAGTGCTGCAAGAAATAATATACATGATATTTCTGCTTTAGCTAATTATCCTGAATTATCATCTGTTTTCGTAGGAGAAAACTTTATTTCAGATGTTTCAGCTTTAAGAAACTTAACTAATTTAAGAATTCTTTACCTTCACACTAACTTAATTTCAGATATTTCACCTTTACAAAACTTAACTAACCTTGAACAATTAGATTTACGTATTAACTATATTTCAGATATTTCATCTTTAAACAAACAAACTAAACTAAATTATGTTTCTGTAGAACACCAAAAAGTAACTTTAGATGATACACACGTAAAACCTGCATTTTCATTTAAAAATCCATTAAGAAATGTTGACAATTCAGTTATAACTTCACTTTCTAATTTCTCAAATGATGGATATTATGATGCTAAAAATAATGATGCTGTATGGGAAAACTTAAATGAATCAGCTGTTGTTTCTTATGACTTTAATGAAGAAGTAACTATATCTGGTCTTAAAGTACCATTCTCAGGAAAAGTTCAAAAAAGAGCTGTTGTTGATCCTCAAATAAACATTCCTGATAAAAACTTAAAAGCAGCAATTAAAAGAGCTCTACAAACTACTTCTGATTATATTATTGAACAAGACTTAAAGTCTTTAACTTATCTTGATGCAGGTGATAGAGGTATTACTAATCTTGAAGGTTTACAATACTGTACTAACTTAAAGACTTTATTATTACATGGAAATAATATAAGTGACATAAGCAAAATGTCTACTTTAACTAATCTTGAAAACTTTACTATGTACGATAACAATGTTTCAGACATTAGTGCTTTAAGTAATTGTAAGAACTTGGTGCTTTTAAGTGCTGCTAGAAATAACTTTAGTGATGTTTCTCCTTTAGTTGATTTAACTACATTAAAATATTTACACATACCATCTAATAAAATTTCAGATGTTTCAGCATTAGCTAACCTAGTTAACGTAGTTGAATTAAGTATTGATTACAATGATGAAATTAAAGATATTTCAGTGTTAAACAAATTAACTAAAATGGAAAAATTAAATATTGGTCACAATAAAATTCATGATTTATCTGTTTTAGCTAACTATCCTCACTTAAAGGAATTACGCTGTGCAAAGAATTATGCAACTGATTTATCTGTTTTTGATGAATTAAGAGAACTTGAATACGTAGAAGTTGATCCAATATATGAATAATCACTAATAAAAAAAGAAATCTGCCTAAAGGGAGGGCACTGAAAAACTTTAAGTTTTTCTAGTTCGCTATTCCAAAATCAAAAAGGAGTTAATTAAACTAATAAATTTTAGTTACATTAACTCCCTTTTTGTTTAGTTTTTTGTGCTTTATTAGGATTTCTATCCTAATAACTTCAATATTCTTTTAACATTTACCGTGAATATTGCTAACGCACCTTGCATTTTCATAGCAATTAGACCTGAAGATGATGCTATATCATATCCATGTCTATGCTTTAATTCACTATTTTTTG
>NZ_FPBY01000007.1 GCF_900116755.1 Clostridium sp. DSM 8431 | reverse complement strand
ATAGGGATAGTCTGCCCTTTTTTAGGTCATATTATTAGTAGTTATCCTAATTTTACTATTTTTAATTCTCTAATCTATATTCAATTTTTTAAAGATCAATTATGCTCATCTCTATATTATTTTTTTAATTATATCAACTTAAAGTTACTTACACAACATATTAAGAATTAAATGTATATTCTTTTTGAACCTTCCAAATATTGTCCTCCCACCTGTATAAAGTCACATTATCAAAACTTTCTACGTAGTCACACTTAAATTCATTTACATATTCCCATACCTCTTTATACTTTGGAGGAAGTTTCTTTGAAGTTATGGTTATATGAAAAACCTTATCCTTTCCATCCTGCTTTTTAAAATTAATATATGGAAGTTTTTCTAATTCACCAATAAGTCTATCATGAGTTTTCTTAGCTTCTTTAGACATATTAACCTCCATATATATTACTCTATCATTAAAATGATTAAAGCCATTTATCTTATAAGGTTTAGCCTTTACTTTTTTAGCAAAGTCCTCTAGTATATTTTCTAATTCACTTATGTCACCATCATATTCAAAAGGTGATTTAATAGTAAAGTGAGCTGGTAGCTTTGAAGATTTTGCTTTAAATTTTTCATATACATCTTCTCTTAATTCATTATTAAAGTTACCACCTTCTCCTTTTACTACTGAAACTATTACATATCTCATAAATTAAGTCTCCTTCTAACTGCATTTTATATTTATATTTTACTACTATTTAAAATATAAATATAAAAGGAGCCATACCTTAAAGGTACAACTCCCTTATACTATTATGCTCTAGCATCTATTACTTTTCCTAAGTTAGGATCAATAGCTTCCATCATATTATTTAAATTATCTGCTATTTCTTTAGTATTGTCCATGCTCATTTTTAAAAGAGCTGCACCTACTTTTGTTTGAAGCGCACTCTGATTAAGAGTAACTGATAAACCACCTATTTCCATAATTATTCCCCCTCCTCTCTATATTTTTATCGCATTTTTTCTGATTTTCTTGAATATTTAATAAAATTTTATATAGAAAGTTTTTGAATTCACAAAATTCACATATACTTTAAAACTAATAATAACACTCTTTACTGCACTTATTATTAAATAATTCTTTTTTCATATTCTCTTCAAAAGCTATACCTGACTCCATGTTATCTAAAAGATTAATGGCTTTCTTTAAGTCTCTTACATCCTGCTCCATCATCTCTATATAATTTCCTCTTCCAACAACCTTAAGATGAGTAACTCCTGCCTTTTTAAGATTCTTTAATGCACATAGCCCACAGCCTGTACTTCCTGTAACATATGAATACTCTTCATCTTCTTCATCATAAAGGATTTCTTCATTTTCAATTTTACCTAAAATATTATCCACTTCTGGAAAATGCATAGAAGCTTTACTTATCTTATTTACTTCATAGGGAACCTTACATAAATGTAAAAGCTCATCACAGTGCAGCGAACTACAAAAAGCTCCTGTAAAATGGCACTTTTCATTTAGCATAAATGCTTCATATTCTAAATTTTTAACCTTATTATTTTTTATACAATACTCCATATCTTCAATGCTATTTTTTCTATGGAATATATATCTTGATATATTAAATTGATTTAGAAAATCTATGGAAAGGCTATTTATTTCAGCACACTCTCCACTTAAATGTATAGTGCACTTTAGCCCTTTATTCTTTAAATATAGGAGAAGGGCTATATCAGCTATTATAAATTCTTCAAAACCTATGTCTATTAAGTTTTTCATTATATCTAAAATAGCTTCATATTGTTCTTCTAAATAATATAAATAATTAAAAGTTATAATAACTGGAACCTTTAATTCATCCATCATTCTTTTTAATATTTTCATATCTTCATAAGACCCAATTTGAACATTATAATAAAGAACTTCTCTTCTATTTAAAGGGAATAAAGTACCATACTTTTCATTCCACTCAAAGGGCACAAAACCACAGAAAACCTCATCTGCTCCTGCTTTTACTAATCTTTCATAATTATCTATAGAGCTTAAACCTGCTGTTATCTTCATATATTCTTCCTCTTCTTTTTATATAAATTTATATAAAATTTAATACAATTCTATCTACTCCATTATCAATGTAACTTATTAACTTTTGACTATTCTTTAATAAGGTATCGTCAAAGGCAAATAAAGAATTGTATCTTCCTATCATCTTTAAATGTTTAGGATACATAAAAACATAATCAGTGCAGTATTTTTTACAACATTTAACTAATTTCTGTTTTCCTCTTTTACCAGTTTGTAGTGTAGCATTTAAAGTGCAGTATTGAGATATATTAGTTACATAAAAAGGCATATGGAGACTGCTTGATTTTTTTGCTATTTCTATATCATATCCACAAGCTTCATATTCATATCTTTCAATTCCTAAACTCTTTAAAAAGTCACTAAACATTGAACTATTAAGACTATTTTGAGCCATTAATCCTTTGTTTTCTTTATATCCATTTTTATAAACATATCTTGGGTCTTTTTTTCTTTTATTTAAAAGCACCCCTAATGAAATACTGAAATAATCTTTTTTATCTTCTAAAATACTAAGGATGCCCCAGTCATTTATTATGATTTCAATTTTTCTATTATTCTTTCTACATAGGTCATAAACTTTTTCTAATATATTTTTAGTCTTTTCTATATATCTTTCTCTCATATATGTAAAGCATAATGTTACATTTAAATTTTCTGCGTAGGCTTTTTCTATTAACCTTAATAATAAATCTTCCTTCGGAAATAGGTTATGACAAAACTCATTACCAAAGTATATACGTTTAACTTCTTTATTAAAAATACCAGAATCACTTATATAGTTTTCTTCATAATAATATTTCATAAAAGACTTTATATCATTTTCTAAATACTTATTATATAAAGTGTAGTTATCTATTTTAACTGCCAGCTCTATATTCCTATCTATGTTCTTATTATATTTTAAGTCTTTCATCCAATCCTTCTTTTGATCTATATAAAACTCATAAAAATCTAAATCCTTATCCTTTGGATAGCCAGTCATATCTTCAGAGAACTCATTTTCTTCCCCATAATTTTTTAGCATAATATATCTAGAATAATCCTTAAAAATCCTTTTTACATTATAGCTAAAATCTACATCTTCTATAGCTATAGTATAAATATAATAAAATCTTTCTTCCTTAGTATCTATAATCTTATAGTTATTTATTTCTATCTTATCATACTCATATTTATGAAAATTATAAAAACATAATTTTATGCTTTGGATCTCTTCTTTCTCTGCAAGTCTTACCTCTATTTCACTTGTAGATATTTTAAGTATTCTAACTTCCCTATCATTTAATATGCAGGTTACAAGCCCCTCTGGTAATAACTCTAGTTCTTCCTTTTTCAAAATAATCCTCCTATTAATTTTATTATCTATTATATGAAATTTCTACTTAATTTTACACGTAAAAATGCCTGTACAGTTTTTATACATTAATAAAAAACCATACAGGCTTACTATAATAAATTATACTATATTATTCAATTGAAATATTTACATCTACCTCATAATCATCTACTACCATTTTAACGCATAGAACTTGATCACTACATGCACTTGCCTTAAAGTCACCATACATTAATGTTGGTGTAGATATATCTATAATTATGCCATTTTCAGAAAAGTTAGTAGCTGTATTAGCTGTTAACATATTTATAAGTTCTGAAATAGCACTTTGAGCTAACTCATTGAATTCATCTACAGGCATTCCCATCATCATTTTTGATGCAATAGCCTTTGCTGTATCTTCACTCATTCCATAAATAATATTTCCTTTTAAATCACCAAATAATCCAATTGTAATAATTACTCCCGGACTATCTATAATACTTCCTTTTAATGATACACCTTTTTTATCTATTTTTCCAAAAACAAGCTGAGGAAGTATGTTTGAAAATGATTTTAATACCGGATTTATATGATTGACATCCATTCCCCTTCACCTCTTTTAAAACCTATGTTAATTGCTATATTACCAAACTGAGATTTGATCAGTGCTGAATAACTTTCTTGAAGTTCAGCTTTTGATATATTTATTCTTTCTCCATGAAGAGTTGTAGGAGGTGCTACCCTTAACCCAAATATTTTATTCTTTTTATTTATCATCGAACAAGCATTTCCTGCTAACATATTGGCAATTTCTTCTAAAACGTTTAATAATTCTTCATTGTTTTTAGCATCTCTTCTTAATAATACTGAAGCAAGCTTTTCTGCTGTTTCAAATGACATATCAAAAATCATTCTTCCAGAATATTTTCCTATGATACCCATAACAATTGCAATACCTTGACTTTGTATTTCTTTATTTTCATCCTTTATATCAACTATATCTGGAACAGTTTTTGTTAACTTGTTAAATAAATCTAAGGTAGAAACCTTAAAGATATCTTCATATAAATCTTCTAATTCAGCAAATAATTCTTCGTCTGCCATTACTCTATTTATAAGTAATGTTAATTCTTCTGCATCAACAGGCTTTTGAATATAACCTGACACATGAAGTTTCTTAGCTTTTTTAACTAATTCTTCATCCATCATAGAACTTACAATAATAACTTTTATATTATCATCTATTTCATGAATAGCCTTAGTACATTCAAAACCATCTGTACCTGGAATAGTCATATCCATAGTAACTAAATCAGGCTTAAGCCTTGCAGTTTCTGACTTAACTTCTTCTAAGCTTTGTGCTTCCCCAACAACATTAAACCCATTTTCCGTTAAAATCTCTCTTAGCATAGCTATTTGAAATGGAGAATCGTCCACAATTAAAATATTAACTTTTTTCATCTCTCAATACCTCATTTTCTCTTTTCATATGTATAAAATATCATATATATTTTTTATTATATTTAAAAAACACCTTAAATTCAATGTTTTTTGACTTTAATCAAATTTATTTATTTATCTTTGTAATATTATGTCGTCCACAAAATCACTTTACTTAACTATATTTTTGAATTTTATTTATAAAACAGCTTCAAAAAAGGGTATGAATTTAATAATTTTTTTAATTACTAAATTCATACCCTATAAATAACACTTAAATAATAAACTTTTACTTACTAAAGTTAATATAATAAATATTTTGTGGATCATAAAAAGAAAGTTTATATTTTTTAGCTATATCTTGTACTAAATCACTTATTACTTCAGCATCATTAAATTCGCAAGATAATATTACATATCCCTCTCCTTTATCAGCCTTTAACATATATGATTTTCCACTTATTTCTTCATAAAACATTTCTAAGTCTTCACAATTAGATACTAAGCTAGTTTCATTTCTACATAACTTTTCATAAAGTATTTGTGCTCCCATATCGTTATTAACTTTGTCTGAATTCCATACTGCACAATACCAGTCCATAATACTTACAACTCCTTAAATTTAATTATTTCTCTCTTAATTCATTATAATATATTTTAAACAAATCAATATTAAAAATACACTCTTCATATTCTGGAAAATCATTTATTATTCTATTTATACATCTTTTGCAAAAATTCTTTCTAATATTATAGTTTTTTCTCATTATATCTTTTAATCCCCATACATGAGTAAAATACTTTTGATTATTTTTAGAAAGTTCATTTAAACTTATTAACTCCTTAGGACTAATCCTCATTTTTTCTGCGCATATAGAAAATAATCTCTGTTCTGCAAAAACCATATTAATAAGCCTGTCCTCACTATTTATTAGATTTTTCATAAACTTAATAGATGAATCTGTATAATAATCTTTAAATTCTTTACTGCTTATATACATAAAGGCAGTATTAAAAGGTTTAACACTCCAATTCCACTTTTCATCAAATACATATTCATCTTTCATGGAAAAAGCCTCTTGCCCTGGATATATATCATTTATCTCTTCCTTATGTATAGCTGTTGCTTTTTCATTTTTAAGCATTTCACTTACTGATTTCCATACTATAAAATCTGTATCAATCATTGCACAAGGCGCATCTTGTTTTTTTAAAGCAACTATTTTTCCTGCTGCCCAAAATATATTAGGATTTATTTCTTTAATATTTATATCTTCTAAAGATAAATCTATTCCCCTATCCCATATAGAAGTAATCCCTAACCTTTCATAATAGTCTGCTCCTACTTTATCTGTTACCATTTTAATAGTTCCATTATTCTTTCGCCATTCTAAGGCTGATAAAATAGTTGTTAGTATCTCAAAATCCTCTATATAATATTCATTTTGCTTTTTTAAAGCAAAAAAAGGCGCAGTCCAATTTGAATGAAATGCATCTATCATTTTAACAGCCCCTTCTTTTATATTAGATTTATACCATATCCCCCATAAAAATTATTATCACTTGAACTTAAAGATGAATAATTTTTATTTTCTTCTTCTATATAATTCTTTATAATTTTGTATTTATCAAATTCTTCCTCATTAAAAATTATATTTCCATCCTCCATTAACAGTGGGAACTTCTCTCTGTCATTCATTATAAATTATCCCCTTTAAACTCTACTAATAATATAATATCACTTTATGTTTTTTTTAACATAGTTTTTTGAATTAAATTCCATGTCCTTTCTATTATAACCTGTTACTATTAAAAAAATCTATATAAATTATTACATATTTTGAAATTTATACGAGAGCATAAAAAAGACTGCCTCAATTTATGAGACAGTCTAAATATCTATGCATCTTCTTCAAATTCAACTAAAACTATCTTTTCTTCTAGCTTTGATTTCTTAATGTCAATTACTCTTTGATTTTTTGAGCCTCTATATTTAAGTTTAATATTTCTTTCTGCTAAAATAAATCTTCCATCTATAAGAACATCTGCATAGCTTAAAATTTCACTTTTCTTTTCATCAGCTAAAATTTCTTCATATGTATATCCAGACCAAATCCATATATCTTTCTCTGTTTCATCCTTTATTCTTTTTAACAAAGATACTAATGAATTATCCATTGTCTGCTCTAAGGGATCCCCACCTAAAATACTTACACCTACAACATTAGGATTTTTAACATATGATATGAATTCATCTTCAGTGTCTTTTCCCCATAGCTTCCCATGATTAAAATTCTGAAGTTCTTTATTAAAACACCCTGGGCAGTTATTACTACATCCTGTTACAAAAAGAGATGTTCTAACTCCAGGACCATTTGTAACATCAAATTTTCTTATTTGCTCATATCTCATTATAATTCCCCTTTATAGTTCTTATAGATGAAGAACTCTATCTCCTATTTCAGCTGTTCTTCCTTTATTCCAGAAGTTAGTTCCTATATAACCACAAGTTCTTCTCATTACTTGCATTTCACCTTGATCTCTATTTCCACATGATGGACAGTACCATTCTAAATTTTCATCGAGTTTTATTTCTCCAGTATAACCACAAGAGTAGCATATATCTGGCTTAGTATTAATTTCTGCATATTGAATATTATGATACATAAAGTTTATTATGCTTTCAATTGCTTCTAAGTTTCTTGTCATATCAGGTACTTCTATATATGAAATACATCCTCCTGAACTTATTCCATGGAACTTAGCTTCATATTTAAGTTTGCTAAAGGCATCAATTTCTTCGCAAACATGTACGTGATATGAATTTGTATAATACATTTTATCTGTCACATTAGGAATTTCACCAAATCTATTCTTATCTAACTTACAGAATCTATATATAAGATTTTCTGCAGGAGTTCCATATAGCCCAAAAGCAAGACCTGTTTCCTTCTTCCACTCTTCACATTTATCATGCATATAGTTCATTACTTTAAGAGCAAATTCTTCTCCTTCTTTGCTAGTATTACTTACTCCAAGCATTGCATAAGTTAATTCGCATATTCCTACATATCCTAAAGATAAAGTTGAATAACCATCATTAAGAAGTTTATCTATCTTTTCTCCTGGTTTTAATCTAGCAATAGCTCCATGTTGCCAGTGTATTGGTGATACATCTGAAAGTGTACCTAAAAGCATGTTATGTCTAACTAATAAAGCTTCTTTACATAGCTCTAATCTTTGGTCTAGCATCTTCCAGAATAAATCCATATCACCTTTAGCGATAATACCTATTTGAGGTAGGTTTAAACTGATAACCCCTTGGTTAAATCTTCCATACCATTTATAGTTTCCATTTTCATCTTTCCATGGTGAAAGATGTGATCTACACGATTCCTCCAATATTTCTATTAGTACGCACTATCTCTTCGCTCCAGCTTACCAAGCCTTCATCACGCCTTGCACTTCCATTGGTGCTAATCTCCAATGTACTCTACTCCCTTCCATTATCATTTAATAATGTGGTTTCGATAGTCTCTACACGTTTTCTGTAATAAATTCATCAAAAAATCTAACTCTCTTATTTTTTAATAGTTCAAATCTTTTCAAATTGTGTTTATTCTCGCAAATATTCTTGTTTTTTAGCCAACATTCTAAAAAGGTTCTTCCAACACCATATTTTAATGCCATACCTTTATAGTATTCTGATTTATTCTTAAATCTTTCTATTATATTATTATATTCATCAATAATAACTACTTCTCTATAATAATCTTTTCCAAGATGTGATTTTACTAAATTCTCAACATGTTCTTTAATCTTACGGACATCTCTAAGTGCTTCACTTGTTTTTCTACATTCTTATTCACTTCTAGTTCTTCCTTTAAGTTTAGATATAATATTTTCTGACTTCTCTATAAAATTTAGTATCATGTTCATCTTTTTATTGACTTTACAAGTTATTTTATAAATTAAATATCTTTTTTCCATACCTTATATCAATCCTTCTTGAATATAATTAGTACGTCTTTTATTACAGAACTTCGCACGATATTGCCATATCATTTTTGACTTAGGTTTCATCGTTAGCCAGCTTCTACGCTGACACCCCTTTTGCTTGGGTTCACAAGGTTTTACATGAGCCGTAGTTTTACAACTATATATTATAACCCATTGGTGGGAAGTAATTCCCTTCATAATTTTGTCTCATTATTTTAGCAGATTGATAATCTGGTACTAATCTCTTAGCTGTACATTCAGCAGCAAGCTTAGTAATATAATCATATTTTCCACCTTCAAGACAGTTATGCTCATCTAATACATAAACAAGCTTAGGGAAGGCTTCACCTATTTCTTGACCTTTATAATTCTTCATTCCCTGAAGTCTTTGTCTAATCATTTCTTCGCATATTAAAGCCATTTCCTCTTCATATGGATGACCTTCTTCAACTTCTAAGTAAATAGTTCCAAATGGAGATTGCATTCTCCCAGTATACTTTCGTACACCACAGACTATCTCTTCACCCTCGTCTTATTATCGTTAGGGTGGACGGCACTTCCCATGTAGTATTTCACCTACACAGTACGCTTTTCATAATCCCATAAGGATCGTATAAGCTAGTCGTTACACCTTCAAAAGAATTACTTCTTAAGCTTGGCTCGGTATTGACATGTTATGAGTCGTATAATCATTTTCTTCACCCATAATTTAGTTTTCACCGATAGCATCATATTTATTTATGATACACCCTACATTTATAGGTTCACCGTCTAATAATCTACATTATTTCTAACATAGACAGCCTTCATGTTAACCATTAGTTGTTTGTAATGTTGACAATTGGTATCTTATTGTTTGTACCCCATCTTTAAGATCCTTCATCTTCATATCTCTAGCTAATTCTCTAGCTAATTCTTCATTCTTATACTTTTCAATATAGAACTTATAAGCTTTATTTTCTGTAACCTTTAAATATTTAGCTAAATGCTTTATTGTAATACTTTGCCCACCATATTGATTTGAAGCTACCTGAGCAATTATTTGCGTTGTTACTGTACATGCAGTTCCAAAAGACTTTGGAGATTCTACTAATTTATCATTAATAACTGTTCCGTTATCTAACATATCCTCTAAGTTTATTAAACAGCAGTTAAAAATTGGCGATAATGTGTAATCCATATCATGCCAATGAATAGTACCTTCATCATGAGCTTGAACTATATGAGAAGGTATTAATCTTCTTCTAGAAATATCCTTAGATACTTCTCCTGCTATTAAATCTCTTTGAGTTGCTGCAATAACTGAATTCTTGTTTGAATTCTCCATCATTACATCTTCATTTTTCTTATTTAGAAGACTTAATATACTTTCATCTGTAGTATTAGTATTTCTTTTAAATTCTTGTACTGCTCTATATCCCTCATAAGACTTTGCTGTTATAGCCTGTCCATAATGAATAAGTCTATCATATACATAACTTTCAATATTATTTATAGTTGGAATTTCATTTTCCATATCAAATTCTTTTTCTGCATCGTCAGCAATAAGTTTAGCAATCTCAGGCATATAAATACCACTTCCATTTTTCATTGCTTTTTCTACTGCTTCCCTTATCTTTTCTTTATCAAATAAGGCTTCATTACCGTCTCTTTTAATTACTTTCATAACCAAAATCTGCCTCCTTAGTTTCCCTTAATTTTATCTGAATTTTGTTCGACTGACTCATTATACTATAATTCTATTTTGTTTGCATTCAAAAAAATTACAGAAAATATTGTGTATAAATTTATGTTCGCCCACTATATATGCCGTTTCACTATATTTTTGGCCATATTTTTGTCGAAAAAAATTTTTTTATTTTAATAAAAAATTAGGCCTTATCTAAAGAGAAAAAGATTCCAGCATTGCTAGAATCTTTTAATTTAACACTTCTATTGTTTTATTTGATTTTTTTAACTTTAACTAATTCTATTAATTAATTTTTTTCCAGTTATATTATTTAAACCATTAATTTATATTTTTATTTCTCAATCTTTTCTTTTTCCAATTTTATAGATACAAGATTCTTTTGGTCAGGACATTGAACTATAGCATTATCTCCAACCCACCATGGAAAATTACCATCAAACTGATAAGTACAAAGTGCTGGGAATATACGATTGTAACAAAGGCCACACATATTTCCTGCATTAATTACGCTAACTTCAAATTTATCTCCTACCTTATGTCCTGCTGCACAATGTCCTTTAACTGAAACAACTGTTGCTATTACCTTATTATTATAACCTGGATCTATTACCATTTTTATTTTCCCCCTTAAAATAAATAATTAATTTTCATCTTTCCATCCTACTACTCTACAATAGGTTCTTGCCGCAAATGCCCCCTGATTTTCCATCCAGCATCTCCAAGATTCTTTTCTCATATTTTTAGCCATGTCTGAAGCATCACTACTGAAAAATAAATTTTCAATTTCATTCATATGTTTTGAGAATTCTTGTGCTTCCTCTTTACTTCCATAAGACTTTATCTTTACACTTGGCTTAACATTTATAAAACCTACTTCATTAAGAAGCTTAGCATTATACTTACCACTCCTCATATTAATTCCATTATCCCTCATTAATTTTTCATTTATGGCCATCCTCTGAGAAATTATTTGATAATTAGGTGCCATTATATTTCCATCATAATCAGGATCATTTACTGCTATTATGCCACCCTTTTTTAAAACCCTAAAGGCTTCTTTTAAAGCAGATATTGGCTTATCTATATATGTTAATAACATATTCATACTTACAAAATCGAAAGTACAATCCTCAAATGGTAGATTATATACATCAGCTTCTAAAAATTTCATATTTGAAATTTTATTTTTATCAGCATTTACTTTTGCAGTGTCTATTTGTTCACCATTATTATCAATACCAATAACATTTCCCTTTGCAGCTAATTTAGAAAGAAAAATTGTAAATTCTCCATTTCCACACCCTAAATCAAGTATCTTCATATTATCCTTAATGTATGGTATAAAGAAATCTCCTTCTTCTTCAAAGGAAAACAATCTAGACCCATTTGAAAATTTACTAAAATCAACTTTTTTCTCCACTTTGATAGTTCCTCCTTTTTACTAAGATTTATATTTTAAATGTATCCTTTACTCTCTAATAAAGTAATAACTTGATTTGCTGATTCATCAACAGTCATTGACGCAGTGCAAATTGTAAGATCTGGGTTTTCAGGTTTTTCGTATGGTGCATCAATTCCTGTAAAACCCTTAATTTCTCCTGCTAATGCTTTTTTATATAAACCTTTAACATCTCTTTTTTGCACTACTTCAAGGGATGCATCTACGAATATTTCTAAAAAAGCACCAATTTCATTTCTTGCATATTCCCTCATTGATTTATATGGAGAAATTAAGGAAGCAAGGGTTATTACATTATGTTTAGTTAATACCTTTGCAATGTAAGTTACTCTCTCAATATTTTTATTTCTATCTTCCTGAGAGAAGCCCAAATCCTTACATATACCTTCCCTTAAAGTATCTCCATCTAACCTTTCACAATCTATTCCTTTGTCTTTTAAAATTTCAAAAACCCTTTTAGCTATTGTAGTCTTTCCTGCACCTGAAAGCCCTGTAAACCATATTGTTACACCTTTTTGTTTCATTGAATTTTACCCCCTAATTTTTTATTTCTTACATTTGTGATAAAAATTTTAATATGCTTAAATTCACTTTTTCATAGCAGTCATACTGTACAGCATGTCCCCCATCTTCAACTATTTCTACTGGCCAGTTAAAAGACTCTTTTAGTAGTAGAGAATCTTCTAAAGGCACTACTTTATCTTCCTTACCACATATAACGTGTACCATAATTTTTTTATCCTTTAACCCTTCATAAATTTTTAAATTTACCTCTGGAAACACAGTTCTATAAAAGCTTAGCCATCCTTTATAAAAGGACTTTAATTTCTTTTGATTAAAAAACTTTTCTTTAAATCTATCTAAATCTATTTTCTTATTAAAGTTACTATAGAATATATTGTTTAGTGCATTGCCCATAAATATACTTGTAAAGTATTCACCTACAAAAGGCCAATTAAAAGGAGAAATATTTTGTCCCTTAACCATAGGCCCAATAAATACAACTTTTCCAAAGTCATACTTTGTATAACTTTCTATAAATTTTGCTGCAATACTACATCCTGCTGAAAATGCCACTACATTTATGGTTGATGTAATATTTAATTTATCAACAAGTTCACTAATCTGCCTGCAGTATAATTTAAAATTCACCTTATCCTTTTTAGGATACTCAGAATACCCTAAACCAAAGAAATCAAACTGCAAAACCCTGTAATTACTATTAACTAGCTTTTCAATATTTTTATCCCATATTTCATAAGGCATTGGAAAACCATTTATAAGAATAACTAAAGGATCATTAACCTGTCCCATTAACTTATACCTTACATATCCTGAATTTAACTTTATAAAAGTATCTTTATCATTATTTTCATAACGGGCTTTATATCCCCCTCTTTTTCTTATAACTGGCAAAATCATTACTATTAATGTTTCTAGAATAATCATTAATATAAAAATCCATCTAAGTTTTGAAGTAAAAATTGCTATAACTACTTCTAAGAAAATTAATCCAAAGAATTTTAAAAGTATCTTATGAAATCTATTTATCATTCTTCTTTACTTTCCTTCCATCCAATTGCTCTGCAGTTAGCTATTGAAAAGAATGACCAAGATTCTTCTATCCAAACCTTCCATGCTTTTTTTACATCATCTAAATTGTCATGTTCTCCTAGACTTTCTTTTATATCAACCATAAAACTTGCTAAGTTCTCCTTGTCCTCTACTGAAGAGTAACATTCTACTTCTGCCTTAGAAACTATTTTTTTAAAGCCTGCTCTATCTAACAGGTGAGCATTATATTTTCCTTGTCTTATGTTATAGCCCTTTTCTTTAAGTGCATTTTCAATATCATTAATAGTTTCATTTATAATTTCTGAATCTACTGTAGTAATATTACTATCAAAATCCATAGAATTAATGCCTATAACTCCACCATCTTTTAAGACTCTATAAGCTTCCCTTAATAGTTTTACTGGATTTTCTAAATACAATATACGTTCATTAACCCATACTGCATCAAAGAAGTTATCACTAAAAGGCAATTTATATATATCACTTTTAATAAATTCAATATTTTCTGTAGCTTTTTCTTTAGCTAACTTTATTAACGCTTCACTACTATCTAATCCGTATACTTTTTCTATTCCATAAGATTTTGCTAATTCAGTAGTTGTATTTCCTACTCCACATCCATAATCTAAAATAACCTTTTTATCCTTTAAATAAGTTTTAAAAAATTCATTATGATTTTCTATTCTTTTAAGTATCTTATGATTTAGTGTTTTATCATTAAATATTACTTTATCTATTTCCTTTAAATGATCTTTTTCACTTGAAGAATCATTGAAAAATCTATTATTATCTACATCTTTTAAAAACTTTATAATTACCTTTGCTAATAACTCTGGCTGTTCATGCAAAATTTCATGTGCAGCTTTAGGAAGGTTTTCTACTCTTACCTGTTCTTTTAGCTTACTTTTCATAATTTCTCCTGCCAATACAGGTGCAAATACATCATCTTCTCCTTGAACTATTAGCATTGGTGCTGACCCTGCAGATTTTAATTCTTCTATAGATGTTCTTGTAAGGGCTAATGTATAAGCTGGTATTACATCTGTACACCATCCATCAAGCCATATACTACAGTCATTTCCCTTTGAAAAATATGCTTCTTCTATAACATCTTTAAAATTTTCTTTTTTATTTTCCTTATTTTTTATCATGTCTAAAGCTAATAGGGGATAAGGAAGCTGAGGTGCTAAAAAGCCACCCATTGTTATACTAGTTGAACTTAAAGCTATCTTTGGATACTTTTCAGCCATCATTCTTGCAACTCTAGTTCCAAAGGCATTTCCAATAAAATGTGCTTTTGAAGCTCCAAGTTTTTTTAAAACTAAATAAACATCCCTTGCTACATCATCAATTTTTAGAGATTCATCAAGTCCAGTACTTCCTTTTACTCCTCTAGGATTAAACATTAAAGCCCAATATCCATTTTTAGCTAACTTTTCAGATAATAATCTAAAGTCTGATGCCGGTCTTCCAATTGCCGGCACCATAATAACTGGTATATTATTTCTATCTCCTACTTCTTCAATAACTACTTTTCTATTTTCAATTTCAATTTCCATAAAAGTGTTCTTCCCCCTTTTATAACTCTTCACTAGACTCAATATAAATTTTCTTAATTAATGAAATCCACCTATCAATAAACCCTTGTACCTCTTCAGTTTTCATATGTTTTCCTGAGTATCTTACTTCAAATCTTAATCCATCTTCTAATTCTTGAACTATACAATTGTATACATACTTATGAGGTAAATTAGGTGCAACATGTAAATCAGTTGACCATGCATTAAAACCTAACTCATTTAATCTATAAGGCTGATAATTTAATCTTACGTTGCACAGTTTATAAACATCAGGTAATTTTCCTTTACTTGCAAGTACACCATAACTACTACTAATTGATGAAAACTTGCTAAATTTCTTTTTAAACTCATTTATTATTTCAGAATATTCCTTATTAGAATCTACATTAATATAAATAGGTATATCATCTACAAAACATCCAACTATTTCATTAACATTTCTCTTCATAGGTAAATTCCTTTGCCCTAACATATGAGCAATACATACATTACTATCTTCAGTAACTTCTTGAACTGCTAAATATAAAGCTGCACCTACTATGTGGAATATTCTACTCTTATCTTTAATGTCCCCAATATCTCTAAAATTTAAAATCTCTCTTTTTTCTCTTCTATCCGCTTGAGTATTATTAGTTAATTTTATTTTCTTTATATCCTTAACAGGTATTGCTTCCTTCCAAGCTTTAAGAGAGCCCTTATAAACTGTAGACTTCATTATCTTATCAAGATTATTTATATATTCTTCATATCCTGTGTCTACAAAATTACTATCAGAAATTTTTCCATTATATCTTTCAAAAAGTTCTTTCCATATAACTCCTGAAGATACTGCATCACAAACAAAATGATGAATTATTAATGTGAATTCATAAACTAAATCATCTTTTTTTAGAGCTATCATTGATATTAGCTTTCCTTTAAAAATATCTATTTCCTTAAGTCCTTCATCAATTAAATATTGCCTTTTATCATTAAATTCATCTTTATCCCATGTAGTTCCATCAATAACCTTTATCGGAATAGTATTATATTCAGAAGGTCCTTGATACCACTCTCCATCTTTAATAAAGAACTTATTTGTTAAAACTGGATGAGCCTTAACTAAGTTTTCTATAGCTTTATTCATCTTCTTTAAGTCTAGTTTTTCTTTAAGGCTTATCTCCCCAGATTGAACCATAGTAAATTGTATTGTTTCATCATATTCTCTTATATAATTTATAAAACCCTTTTGTGAAGGTCCTAATTTGTAAGGACTATATACTTCTAACCCTTCTTCAAAGACATAGCCTAACTTTTCTGCTAAACTCTTAGTTTCATTACTTAATTTTTCTACATATTTAATATTCTTTTTCCATGCTAATGCTAATTCAGGTTCTATCTTTTTATGAGTTAAAAAGTTTGGATCACCAACAGGCATTGAATTTTCTCTTAATCCATCTCTCATCTTATCTCCCTCATATGGGTTTATCATAGAATCTTCATACTCAATGCCAAGCCAGTTACAGATTCTCTCCATTTCTTCCTTAGGTGATGCCACTAAATCTTCATAGGCTACTTCAATCTTTCTTGAATCATCTACTGTATCTAGGAAATTTATAATATTTTCATTAGCATTTCTCCATGCTTCATCTGCAAATTTCCATGGTTCTTCATTTACATTTAATAACTTATGGAACCTATTTCTAACTAGTGACTCCATTACAGATAAAGGATTTCTGTGTAAATAAATATATAAAGCATTTGGAGTTGTTTCTTCTGCTTTCTTTAATATGTCTACACTTTCTGAATATGGAGGAGTCTTATCTACAAAGTATTTTTCTGAAGCTAAAGCTTGAAGCATTTTATATACCTCGCTAATTTTCACTTCATTCTTAACCATATCCTTAACTTCTGCTACTGCCTCATCTGCACTTATATTCTTTAAAACCTTTATAGTTTGAATTAATCCATCTTTAAAATGTACCCATTTTTTAGAATTTAAATCTTCATCCCACTCTTTTAAATTGTCATATGGAAGAAGCATAAGCTCTGATGGTGCAAACATTTCAGAATTTCCCATAAGCATAGTTCTAAATAAAGTAGAACCTGACCTTGGAGAACTAAAGACATATACAACTTTTTTAGATTTTTCAGGTAACTTTTCTTCTATATTTAAATCTTCCTTTAAATCTTCCCCTTTAGTTTCCTTTAAACTCTCTTCTATAAGACCTCTTACCCCTTTAATTGTTGGGTTTATTAATAACTCATTAGGGAACAATCTAATTCCATACTTTTCTCTAATTTTCTGTAATAATTCCATAGATAATATAGAATCTAGTCCCATTTCTGCAAATACTTCATCTTCATGAATATCTTTAACATCAATCTTAATAATTTCTGCTATGGTCTTCTTTAAATAATCTTCTATTTCAATATCTTCTGAAGTTTCTTTAATGTCTGTGACCTCTATAACCTCTTTAACTTCTTCTACTTCTACAATCTTTCCAATATCTTTAGAAATGTTTTTATCTATTTCTTTCTTCTTAATTCCCCAGAACCTTTGCTTTTCAAATACATACTTAGGTAAGGAAATATGTCTTATCTTATTAGAATCTATCCATTTCACATTAATGCCTCTAATCCAAAGCACTGCTATCTTTTCATATTCCTCATCTTTAAGAAGCTGTCTTATGAATATTTCTCCTGCATCTCCTGATAAAATATCTGCTATTTTATCTTCACCATCTACTTTGCCAAAATATATTCCCTTAGTATAAAATCCTTTTTCTATAACAAGACTTATTTTTCTCTTTAGCTCTTCTCTACTTGAAGCTATAATAGCTAATCTAATATCCATATCAGATCTAACTCTATGAAGACTACATTCAATTTCTTCTAATGTATAATTACTTCCCTCATTTTCTAAGAAGGAATCAAATTCTTTCATATATTCCTTTAGGCTTTCTTCAGACATTGAAGAGAAAGTGAATATATGAGTTTTATCTCTATTTTCATCAAATCTTTTGTCAAAGCTATTTTTATAATCTTCTAATATTAAATGAGCATTAGTTCCTCCAAATCCAAAAGAACTAATTCCAATTCTTCTTGGAGTTTCATAATGAGCCTTCCAACTAGTAAGCTTATTTACAATAGTAAAATGGCTTTTTTCTAGATTTAAATTAGGATTAATCTCTTTAACATTTAAATGAGGTACTATTTCTTCATTTTTTAATATTAAAATTGATTTTATTAAACTTGCCATTCCTGAAGCAGCTTCTAAGTGACCAATATTAGTTTTTACTGAACCAATAAGACATTTTGAATCTTCTCCGTAAACCTTATTATGTTTTGATAAAGAATTTTTATAAGCTTTATTTAATCCAGCTATTTCAACTGCATCTCCAAGGGAAGTTCCTGTTCCATGAGTTTCAATATATTTAATTGTTGAAAAATCAATACCTGCCTTTTCATAACATGAAGTTATAAGTTCTGCCTGGGCATCAGGGTTAGGTGCAGTTATAAAGTTTGCTCTTCCTCCATGATTTACTGATGTTCCCTTTATTACAGCATAGATATTATCTTTATCTCTTATTGCTTTATCTAGAGGTTTAAGTAAGACTACTCCTCCCCCTTCTCCTCTAACATATCCATCAGCATCTTTGTCAAAAGTACTACAGTGACCTTTCTTACTTAACATTCCTGCCTTTTCAAAGGACTGATGTAATGTAGGACTTAACATTAAATTAATTCCACCTGCAATGGCATATTCACAATCTCCATTTTTTAATAATTCTACAGCTCTAGATATTGCTACTAAAGAACTAGAACAAGCAGTATCTATTGCTTCACTAGGGCCATGTAAATTTAAGAAATACGACACTCTATTAGCAATCATAGAATGAGAGTTTCCTAGAGAGGTATAAGCTTCAACTTCATTATTATTAGTTCTCATTAAATCCATATAATCATAACTTGATGCTCCTACAAATACTCCTACATTCTTTCCTGAAAGTTCCTTAGGTGAATGTCCACTATCTTCAATACTTCTCCATACCATCTTTAAGAAAAGTCTTTGTTGAGGATCCATTTGCTCTGCTTCTCTTGGAGTAACTTTGAAAAACTTGTTATCAAAAACATCTACATCTTCAATAAAGCCACCCCATTTTACTGAATCACTATCTTCTAAGTAATCTCTAAAGTCCCATCTACTTTTAGGAATTTCAACTATAGATTCTTTTCCACTTCTTAAATTTTCCCAAAAACTATCTGCATCTTTAGCCCCAGGAAATACACAATCCATTCCTATAATAGCTACATCAGTATTTAAATTAACACTATCTTTTTTGTTAACTATTGGAACTGCCTCCTCATAATAGTTATCCTCTTTTAATGTCATATCATAATCTAATAACTTTTCTTCCTTATCTGTTTCCTTTATATCTTCAAAAATGCTTGGATATTCTTTAATTATTTCCTTTGCTAGCTCTGCAATAGAAGGATTAGAGAAGAAAATAGCAGGAGAAATATCTATATTTAACTTTTCATTTACCTCATTTGCAAATTCAGCATAGCCAATAGAGTTTATTCCATACTCTTCTATTTTTATATCATCTCTTATGTCTACATCATCTTCTTTTGCTAAGTTTGTTAAAATATTTCTAAGCTCTTCTTTAAGTAAATTTTCAGTTACCTTCATTCTTCTATTCACTCCCTTTGATATAGGAACAATATATTCTTTATCACTCCACTTAATATCATTTAAAGATGTTTTCATCTTGCTTGGTACTCCACGCATAACACATATATGATTAACTTTTTTACTTAATCCATATTCTAATGTTTTTAAGGCTATTTCTTTAGAAATTGGTAGTAGTCCTAACTCAGCTTCATACTTTTCTAAAACTTCCTTAGGCAGTTTCATTCCTCCATCTTTCCAAAAGGAATAATTTATTGATAATGAATGTCCAGCTCTATCTCCCATTAAAACTTTCTTATTTCTATACTCACAGAACTTGTCCATAAAGCTATTAGCATAAGCATAATCACACTGACCAACACTTCCAATAACTGCTGATACTGAAGATATAGTTATAAAAAAGCTTAAGTTTTCATTCTTTGTAATTGAATCTAAAATCATGCTTCCATATATCTTTGGTGCTAAAACTTCATCAACCTCTTCTATATCTTTAAACATAAAGCTTCTATCTTTTATTATTCCAGCACAATGAATAATTCCATCAATAGATCCAAAATTTAATTTTGCCTTTTCTATTATTCTTTTCATATCATCTGCCTTACACACATCAGCACGATAATATATACACTCTCCACCTAATGACTTAATTTCCTCATAAACTCTACTTATATCATCAATAATTCTTCTTCCTATTAAAACTAGCTTTGCTTTATAGTTTTTAGCAAAATATTTTGCCATTTCAAATCCAATAGTTCCATTGCCACCAGTAATTAAAATAACTGATCCTTCTTTTATATTTGAGACTATTTTTTTATCATCCTTTAATGGAACAAAAACTCTCTTATACCTTTTATTTTCCTTGTAGACTACATCTAAATCTTCTGTTTGAGACTCACTATCTAAAATATTATATAAATCTTTATTACCTACTCCTTCATCATATCCAATTATCTTAAGCCTTAACTTTTTGTTTTCTCTCTTTATAGATTTAGACATGCTAAGTAGGGCTTCATGAATTATATCTTCATCTTCATCTTTAAAATGATATAAGTAATATATATTTAGGTTATTATTTAGCTTAAACTTAGAAATAGTCTGGCATATATACATATACTCTAATGGACCTTTTTCTAAATACTCTGATATTAAATTGTCTTTATTAAAGTTCTTTACTTCCCTTGCAAAATATATTATTGAAGTAATATTTACCAAATCATTTTTTATATCCTGCCATAATAATTTATAATCCTCTTTACTATGTGGGTTTATTTCATAGTGGTTATTTTTTATCTTTCTAAATTCTTTACCCTTATTTACTATAACTATTAAATCAGTATCATATTTTTCATAAATAAGCCTTTTATCAAAATCATGAGTTTCGCTAAATACTAAAACTCCTCTTTTCCATATATCACTATTTCTTTGTAAACTATCTGTTTCCTTAACTATACTTGTTATATAGGTAGTCTCTATTTCCTTACTTTCCTTTTGAGTTTCTACATCTTTTTTTAGTATTTTCCTTGCTGAAAAATCACGTATACTTGCAATAGCTTTTCCATTAGTTGAGTAAATATCTATATCAAAGGTATTAATATGACTATTTATATTTTTCTTTGTACGCTTTAGAAATACCACCATAGATTTTTCAAAGTCATTAAATAGCTTTACTTCTCCTACTGAGAAAGGAACATTTATACTTTCCTTTTCATCTAAGAAAAAGGCACTTACACCATGGAATGAACCGTCTAATAGTGCTGGATGCATCTTGTATAAATTAGCATCTAAACTTGAATTTATGAAGGATACAGCATTTTCATCATTGTAATAAAATTCCTCTACAACTCTAAAAGACTTTCCAAGATTCAATCCTAAACTTTCAAAATTTATATATATATCTTCATTTTTCTTCATTCCACTAAACTTATACTTAGCTTCATTTTTATTTGGAATATCTATCCTATGTCCTTCATCTAAATTTTCTTCAAATTCTGCTTTGAAGTAAGTTATATTTAAATCCTTTGAAAGAATAGTTATTACTTTTTTTTCTTTATCTATTCTTAATTTAAAATTCTTTTTATCTTCCTTAAAACTAATAGTTCTATACCATTGAATATTTCTAAGTTTAAAGTTTTCCTTAGAGCGTATTACATTTAAAGCTTCTAAGGACATTTCAATAAATGCAGCTCCAACTAATACTTTTTCACCATGAAGTTTATGCTCATTTAAATAGAACTCATTTCCATCTAACTTTACATCAAATTCAGCTATATTATCTTTTACATCATAGCTATTTCCTACAATAGTATTTACAATATTATCAGCTCTATCTTCTTCATCTAAGTTTCTAACAACTTCTTTGGCCCAATATAATTTTTCATCAAAAGAATAAGTTGGAAGGGATATTATTCTTCCTTCTCTTCCTTCATAATATTTTGACCAGTCAATTAAATAACCTACAGTCCACTTTTCTATTAATTCTTTTAAATCATTACTTTTTACAAAGGACTTAGCATACTCCTTTTGTGCATTACCCAAACATATATCTTCATTATTTCTATCTTCTTTTAAAAGTATTATCTTTAACTTAGATAATAAATCTTTCATATTGTCTGCTATTATTGCAATACGTTCATTATAATTTTCTCTTCCTGTATTTAATGTATAACTTACATCACTTAAAGAAATATCTTCATTCTCACTTAAATAATCATATAAATTTTGAACTTGTTTATTTAATGATTCTTTATTTTTAGCTGATAAAGTAATAATCTCTGGAAGTGTATTTTCTTCAGCCTTAGAAGCATCATTATTATATTCTTCAATAACTACATGAGCATAAGTTCCCCCAATACCAAAGGCACTAACTCCTGCTGCTCTAGGCTCATCATTTACCCTTTCCCAGAAGGTAGCTTCTTTATTAATTACTAGAGGCGTATCTTTAATATTAATAAGAGGATTCATCTCTTCATATTTTGGCATAGCAGGGATTATCTTACTCTTCATTGCAAGAATGACCCTTAAAATACCTACTAATCCTGCGGCTCCTTCTGTATGTCCAATACTTGCTTTTGCAGAACTAATAAAGCATTTATTATTACCTCTATTTAATTTCTTAAAGCTTGACTTAATAGCTTCAACTTCAATAGGGTCTCCTAGTTTAGTTCCAGTTCCATGAGTCTCTATAAAATTAATTCTATCTGGGTTTATTCCTGCCTTATTCCAAGCCTTACATATTACTTCTGTTTCTCTCTTTATGTTAGGAGCTGTTATATTTGAGGCATGTCCTCCATGATTAACTGCACTTCCTTTAATTACTGCATAAATATTGTCCTTATCCTCTTTAGCCTTTTTTAATGGCTTTATAACAAATGCAGCTACAGCTTCACCTGGAACATATCCATCTGCTTTGCTGTCAAAGGTATGACATCTTCCACTTTTAGATAAAGCTCCAGTACTAGAGAAATAAACATAGTGCCATGGACTAAGCAAAAGATTAACACCAGTTACAATAGCCATATCACATTCTTTATTATTAATTGCAGTGCAGGCTAAGTGCAAAGCAACTAAAGATGATGAACATGCAGTATCTACAGAGATGCTTGGACCTTTTAAATCATAATAAAAGGATGGGTAATTAGAAAGCATGGTAGCTGCATTACCTGTTCCATCATAAGGTCCCACTCTTCTGCCAGACTTTAATAATTCGTATAAATAATCATGAAAGCATGTTCCTACATAATATCCTGTATTACTTCCTTTAATTTTATTTATATATCCCGAATCTTCTAAAGCATTATGAGTAACTTCTAAAAGTTTTCTAAGCTGTGGGTCCATAACTTCTGCTTCTATTTTAGAAACACCAAAGAACTTTGCATCAAACTTATCCACATCTTTAATAAAACTTCCATACTTGCAGTAAAGCTTATCTGGATACTGTATTCTTTCGTCATACCACTTTTTATAATCAAAATGGTCCTTTGGAATTTCTTTAATCATATCTTTTTTCTGTAACATGTTGTTCCAGAACTCATTAATATTTGAAGATTCAGGTAACATCCCTCCAATTCCAATAATTGCGATGTCTTCATCCGCTTCATAATCTTCATTATCTAAAGTTTCCTTAAATTCTGTATCCTCTATCTCATAATTATTTTCTAAATTAAAATCACTTCTGCTATCTTCCTCAAAGTTAAAATACTTTTTAAATTCTTCTTTATGGTTTTCTAGAAAATATTCTGTAAGCTCCATTACATTTTGATATTCAAAAAACAATGTTGGATATAATTCAATTCCTATTTCCTTTTCTATATCTTTAGATAAATCTAAAAGTTGAACAGAATCTAAGCCTATTTCCATGAAATTTTTTTCAAAGTCTATAGCTTCCTTAAGACTTGGATTAACTTTAATTATTTTTTCCATTATATAATTTGATATTTCACTATTAATGTCACCTTCAAAAGCATGATCTTTTATATTTTCACTTAAGCCCTTACTTAAATACTCACTAAAATTATTCTTATGCTCCTTTAAGAAATACTCAGTTAATTCTTCTACATTTTCATATTCAAAGAATAATGTTGGATATAATTCAATTCCTATTTCCTGCTCTATTTTTTTTGCAAGCTCTAAAAGCTTAATAGAATCTAAACCTATTTCCATAAAATTTTTACTTAAATCTATTTCCTTTTCATCTAAGTTACCTATTTTAATAATATGATTTAGAATATATCTTTTTATTTCTTCATCTATCTTAAAATTATGCTTTTTCTCATTATTATTGCTTTTCCCAAAATACTTTAATACAAAGCCATTTAACTTTAATACAGGCACTTTATTTTCATCATACAAATCTATATTTAATTCAATTAAATCCTTCTTTACCTTTACAACTTCAACCTTGCTATAAGCATTATCTGAAGCTAAAAAATCAAAAATATCTACTGATTTAATTGAAAGTGGTATAAAAGTCTTTAATACATCTTTAGGTACTATATGAATCCAGCTCATAGAGGCTGCCTCTATGAAAGCTGGATGGATAGGCCATTTTTTAAACCTTTCCTCAGTATTTTTTAATGATAATTTACTAATACACTCCTTATCATTTAAAACAATAATTTCATCAATTGTCCTTAAAGACTTTCCATGAATTATTTTTAATTCATTATCTAATGAATATATTGATTCTCCAGATAATATTTTTTTATGTTTAATATTGCTAAAATCAAGCTTAGGCCTTGGATATACTTCTGAATTTTTCTTTATATCCATACTTGCTGCTTCTTCATTTAAAGAATTATATACCCTTATGCTTTTACCTTCATCCTCTACAGATGTGCATATCTCAGCTGTTTTTCCCTCATCTAATATAATTGCTTTTTTCAATATGATATTTTTTAGCTGTATATTATCAAAATAATATCCCTTATCCTTAAGAAGATTTAAAGTACTTCCAATATAAGTAACACCTAAAAGTATCTTTTCACCATTAACTATGTGGTCTTTAACATAGTCATCTGAAGAATTAAAGTTTATTTTATATTGTCCTTCTAAAGTTTTTTCTTCCTCAACTTCATCTTCTAGTAATAACTGTGCATACTTCATATCGATTTTGCCACTATTTAAATTATTTAAAATATCCAAAACTTCCAAAAGTTACACCCCCTCTTTAAATTTTAAAATAATTTTTGTTGCCTCTTTAGGATCTAATTCTTTACTCATAATCTTTTTTAACAAATGACTGTAATCTGCCTTTTGATTTTGAGTATCCTGTATTTTTCCAAGCCAGTATTTTTTATTATTCCATTTAATGTTTCCTAGAGGGAATCTAACTCTCTTATAACCTTCACATTTTTTCTCATCAAAGTTTTCAATTATAGCATGACAGTTAGTACCTCCAAATCCAAAGGATGATATAGCTTCATAAAATGTATCATTTTCTGCTTCTATTTTTTCTCTATTTTGAGCTATATAAAATGGTGTTTCTTCAAATCTAAAACGTGGATGAGGAGTTTTACAATTAAGAGTTGGAACTATTTCTTTATTGTAAGCTGATAATACTATTTTTATAAAACCAGCTATACCTCCTGCCTGAAGAAGATGTCCTATATTTGATTTAACTGAACCTACCCCACAGTATCCTTTCTTATTTGTAAAGCACTCATAAGCTTCACTAGCAGCCTTTATTTCTATTGGATCTCCAAGAAGGGTTCCTGTTCCATGTGCTTCAAAGTACCTTATCTTATTAACATCAATATTATTCTGCTTTATTGCAGACATAATTACATTTTTTTGTCCAATTCTATCTGGAACTGTTAGTCCCATGGTTTTACCATCATTATTGGCAGCAGTACCTACAATAACACTTAAAATATTATCTCCATCCTTAACTGCTTTATCATAATCTTTCAATAATACAAGTCCTGCCCCTTCACCTAAAAGAGTTCCTGAAGCATCCTTATCAAATACTCTAACTTTTCCATCCTTTGAAAGTATTCCAGCCTCACTAAAGCCTGCAACTTCAAAAGGATCTACTAGCAGTTTAACTCCTCCTGCTATTGCCATTTCACATTTTCCAAGAAGTATATCTTGACATGCCTTATGAATAGCTACTAATGCTGAAGAACATGCAGTATTTATAACTGCAGACTCACCTTTTAAGTTAAAATAATCAGAAAGGCGAGAAGCTATCATATTTGTAATCATATCTACTAAAATATGATTATATCTTTCAAGAGGAACCTGATCCTTATGAACCTTAATATAAGATGAATCGCTAGCACCTATAAGAACATTTATATTTTTTCCATTTATCTCTTCATTACTGTATCCTGCATTATCAAAAAGTTCCTGTGCAAGTTTTAACACTAGTCTCTGTTCAGGGTCCATAAAAATAGCATCCTCTTCTTTTATTTTGAAGTGTTTAGGATCAAATTCATCTATATTATCTAAAAATGCACCCCATTTTAATTTTGAACTGCTTTCTATTCTTTTATTTTCTACGCTGCTGTATTTTATGTTTTCCCATCTAGAATCTACAACTTTAAAGGCTTCTTTCCCTGCGCATAGTTCTTCCCAATACTCCTTTGCAGAGTCTGCGCCTGGGAACTTTAAGCTTAAGCCTATAACTGCAACTTTTTTACCTTGCTTATTACTATCTAGGCTATTATTAAAATTGGTTTCTTCCTTTTCTTCAACAAAATCAACATCCTGAACCTCCACTATTTCCTCTATTTCTTCAGGTTCATCTGTAACTTGTATATCTAGACTCATAAGATATTTTTCTAATTTAGATATTGTTGGATAGGTAGAAACAGTATCAGGTGCTACTACTGTATTAAATCTAGTTTCTATTTCTGCTAAAAGCTTCATCATAAATATTGAATCCATTCCAAACTCATCAAAGTTGCTATCTATATCAATTTCACTTTCTGGAAGATCAAATAACTTAGAACATATATCTATTAATGTCTTTTGAACATAATCTCCTTTTAAGTAAGTCTTTGTACTGCCAATAGTTTTTTTTGATTTTTCTTCTTGTAACCTTAAAGCAAATTTATTGTTATAATCATTAATTATTACTGCTTCAGAATCTTCATGCCTTACTAAATACTTAAATACATTCCATCCTTCATTAGATGATAAAGGCTCTAAACCGTACTTTTCCTTCATGTATTTTTGTCCTTCACTTGCAATCTGCATTCCTCCATTCCTCCATAAAGGCCAGCACATAGCAATAGTTTTTCCCTTTGCCACTGCTCTTCTTTTCTTAATTTCTCTAAATTCAGCAAAGTAATTCATAAAGCTATTTGCATATGCATAATCAGAAACATATACAGTACCTATTTCACTAGAGATTGATGAAAATAATGCAAAGAAATCTATATCAATATCTTCTAAAGCTTTATCTAAATTAATAGTTCCTAAAACCTTAGACTTTAATGTTGTCTCAAAATCTTCTGAAGTCTTATTCCATATTAAGTTTTTACTTATAGTTCCTGCACAATGAATAACTCCATTTATTTTGCCAAACGCTTTTAAAGTATCCCTAATTAATTTATCTGCTTCCTCGTATTTAGAAATATCAGTTTTATAATAATACACTCTTGCACCATAAGTCTTAAGCTCATCTATACTTCTTTCTATTTCACTATTTATATCTTTACGTCCACATATAACTAAATTAGCTTTATATTCTTTTGCTAGATTAGTTGCAATTATATTGCCAAGCCTACCTATACCACCTGTTATAATGTAGACTCCCTTTTCTTTTAATTCTCCTGTAATTTCTTTCTTATCCTTCTCTACAGCTTTTAGCTTTTTAACCATTCTCTTATGATTTAAATATCTTACTTCAACTTCTTTTGTATCTTCAATTTCATTAATAACTAAATCAATATCATTTTCTTCAAGAACTACTGTCTTTAAAGATAAATTAGGGTTTTCAATTTTTAAAGTTTTAGCAAAGCCACTTAAAGCTTTCTGGGCTACTAAAGTGTAATCCTTAGAATCTTTAATAGCATGAATAATATTTATCTTCTTATTATTAAAATTCCTTTTCAATGCTTGGACTAACTTTAAATAAAATAAACTATATTCCTTTACATTATCATCTCTTCTACTTAAATCTGCTATATTTACTATTCTGTCTATAGATTCATATCTTTCTTTAAGTAGCCTAATAGATTCATCTATCTCTAAAGAATCTTTAACTAATAAAACAAATTTTATACTTCTAAACTTCCTGTTATTCTTTAAATATTCAAAGGCTCTATCATCATTATCTATTATTACTACAACTGAATTATCTTTTAAATTTAAATCTAAAATGGCCTCTTCCCATTCAGCTTTATATATATCTACATTAATAGATTCATCTTTAAATACTTCTTTTTTTGTTTCTCTAGACTCTATATCTCCTTGAATCCAGTACTTTTTCTTTAATAAAACTGACTTTGGCAAAGGAACATTAATAACCTTAAGTTTCTCATAAAGTTCTTCCCATTTAACACCTATTCCTTTAATCCATGCTTTTGCCATTTCTTCTAAACTTGCATTCTTAAGCATCATGCCAGATAAAACATTATTACTTGAAATATAGCTATCAGCTTGTCCTACAAATATATCTTCTAATATTTCTTCATTTATATAATTATTTAATTTATAAATTAAGTCTTCTATACTATCTGCTTTTACAGCCATACGATATTTCATTTCTTTTCTACCTGTTTGAAGGGAATAAGCTATATTGGCTGCATTATAATAAGTAGCCTCTTCTTTATTCCTTTCCTTTAGCCTTATAAAATCAATAAAGTTAACTATATACTTTCTTAATCTTTCTTCTGATTTTGCTGAGAATACAAATAAGAAATCTTTATTAGAATCTATAAAACCTTTAGCATAGTTTTCCCTTGGCCATTCTTCTACTACTAGGTGTACATTTGTTCCACTAAATCCAAAGGAACTTATAGCTGCCCTTCTATTTTTATCATCCATTCTCTTCCATTCTCTAAGCTCAGTATTTATATAAAAAGGACTATCTTCTAAATCTATTTCATCATTTATCTTATTAAAATTAATAGTAGGTGGTATTAAGTTATGTTTAAATGCCATAAGTACTTTTATTAAACTTGCCACTCCAGATGCTGCTGATAAATGACCTATATTAGATTTTAATGATCCAATTCCACAAAATTCTTTTTTATCTGTAAATTCTCTAAAAGAATTAGTTAAAGCCTGAAATTCAATTGGGTCTCCAAGTTTTGTTCCAGTTCCATGAGCTTCAACATAGGTAATTGTTTCAGGATTTATATTATTATTTCTGTATACTTCTAGTTCAAGTTCCTTTTGAGCTATTCCATTTGGTGCAGTAATTCCATTAGTCTTTCCATCTTGATTCATTGCACTTCCTTTTATAACTCCATATATATAATCACCATCATTTACTGCTTTCTCTAATGACTTTAATACTATAGTTCCAGCTCCTTCTCCTAAAACAAAGCCATCTGCATCATTATCAAAGGTTTTACACTTACCTACAGGTGAAAACATTCCAGCATTACTTGATAAAATATAATAGTTTGGAGTTGAAGAAACATATGCTCCTCCTGCAATAGCAATATCGCTTTCCCCTGTTAATATACTCTTGCAAGCTAAGTCAATTGCCACAAAGGAAGATGAACATGCAGTATTTAAAGTTAAACATGGCCCATGTAAATTTAAAAGATAAGATATTCTTGATGCTAAAATTGAAGAATCATTTCCCCAAAATGCTTGTGGTTCTAACTTTATATTTAAACTTTGAAGTCTCTTTAAATAATCCCCTTCCATAATGCCTGCAAATACTCCACATCTACATTTAGATAATTTTTCTCCTGTATAGCCTGCATCCTCTAGACTCATCCAGCATTCTTCTAAAAATATTCTTTGCTGTGGGTCCATATATTTAGCTTCAGAACCAGAAATATTGAAAAATGAAGGATCAAACTCATCAAAGTTTTCAAGCCATCCACACCACTTGCTGTTAGTCTTATCATAGTTATTAATATCTTTATCATAGAACTTATTAACATCCCATCGCTCTTTAGGTATTTCCCTTACAGAATCTTTTCCTTTGCATAACCCTGTCCAAAACTCTTCAACATTTTCATAATCAGCAAATCTTCCTGATATACCGATAATAGCTATATCATTTTTATTAATATCTATTTCACTTTTCTCAACATTTAAAGAATGCTTATTCACTTCTTCTTTAATTTCTTCAACCTCTTCAATGTTAAAAGTGCTTTCAATATGATCTTTATATTTTTTTGCAATATACTCAGTTAATGCATATACATTGTTATAATCATAAAGTACAATAGCTTTTAACTTTAAATTAAGCTCCTTATTTATATCTGTTATAATCTCCATACTTATAATTGAATCTGAGCCCATATCAACAAAAGGTTTATGAATATCCATCTGTTCATGTCTAAGTCCAAGACATTTTTCAACTATACTACAGACTTTTTCAAGTATGATTTCATTAATATTATCCTGTTTCACCTCCAATTTAACCTCCTTACTTTCAATATTCATATTATTTGATATTTGGCTTGTTCTCTCTAATTTATACACTTCAATACACTCATTATTTTTAGATACAATTACATGTTGAGACCATATATCCTTACTATCTACAGGTAAACCAATAAATTTTGTGTCCTTAAAGCCTTCCTTATATAAAAGTTTTCTCCAATTTTCTTCACTTAATATAGGGCTTCCTGCCTCACGATATGTTTTATCTTCATACTTCCACCAACCATCTAATAGTCCAAAGGTCATAGTTAAATAATCTTGTTTTTTAGTTATTTCATTTATTAAAACTAAACCATTTGCTTTCATTAAGCTTTTAACATTCCTTAGAACTTTAGAAATATTAGTTGTTGCATGTAATACATTTGTTGCAATAACAATATCAAAATCACCTTGATTAAATCCTTGACTTAATGGATCTTTTTCTATATCTAAAATTTTGTATTCAATAAAGTCATATTTATCATTAAACTTTCTACTTCCATAATTTAAAAATGACCTTGATATATCTGTATAGCAGTATTCTACCTTTAAGAATTTAGATAAACACTTACAAACCTTTTCCGCTGTGGAGCCTGTACCTGAACCTATTTCAATTATTTTTATCTTTTCTTTATTTCCATCCCTCTTCCAAGTGCTTATAATGTTATCTATCATTCTTGAAATAACTTCAATACAGTAATCAGAAAGAGGATTATCCTTATAAATAGGTTCTACTAAAGAAGATTTTCCACCTGGGAACATAATATCTGTTGCTAATACCTGTCCATTAATTATTTCTTTATAATTTTCTAAACATGCACTTATTAATTTATTAAAGCCTTCTAGTTTAGGATTTGATATATTAAAATCTTTAAAACTTATTAAGTTTCTTTCTTTGCTTCTACTCATCATGCCTAATAATTCAGTTAATAGTCTTTCAAATCTTTTAGATTTTTTTATATCTCCAGAATCTAATATATCCATTAATTTAGACTTTGCTGTATTTTGTAGTATATCTAAATCCTTTAAAAACTCTATTATTTCTTCATCTTTATCTCTACTTATAATATTTAATAATAAATTTTCATCACTTATAGGAAGAGCTGTTTTTAAATTAGTATTAATAGTAATTTTTTTATTAACTCCCATGGCTTTATAAACTTCATCTTCTGCCTTTATTGCTACAACTCTATCTACAAAGCTACTTAAAATTGTGTCTATAACCTTCATTCCATCATTAATTTCAATTGAAGTATATCCTTGCATTTTCATGATTTTATTATATTTTTCATTAGAAACAACTCCAACGCTTCCCCAATATCCCCAATTTATTAGTTTTACTGGGAAGCTACTATTTAAGGCTATAAAACTTACAAAAGAATCTTGGAATGATGATGCAGCTGCATAATTACTTTGGCTAGGATTTCCTACAAAGGACTGACATGAGGAGAAAACTAGCATAAAATCAAGGTTCTCATTTTTGAAAGAGTTATAAAGATTCCAAGTTCCCTTTACCTTTGGATCTAATACATCATATAAATCTCTTTCATCCATTTTCTTTATTTCCATGTCTCTTAAAACTAAGGCTGAGTGAATTACTCCATTAATAGCTCCCCATCTTCTCTTAACTTCAGAAATCATTGAAGATAGACTATTTTCATCTGCTATATTTAAAGAATAGTAAACAAATTCTCCCCCTAAATCTTCTATAATCCTTAACTTTTCTTTAATCTCATTATCATATTCTCTTCTTCCTATAACTACAATTTTGGCATGAGCTGTAATGGCTAAGTGTTTACAATACTCTAATCCTATACCTCCAGTTCCTCCAACTACTACATACACTCCATTATTTTTATAAGGATTAATTTTTATATCAGGTTTTTCTAAAACCGCTAGCTCCTGAGAATAAATTTTACCGTCACTAATTAAATATTCTCCATTATTAAAACCATCACATGCTGTGTATTTCACATCTTCAAAATCATTTTCTAATAAGGCATTATAATTTAAATCAAATAAAGAAATATTCCAGTTATAATACTCCTTGCTCATTGATTTTACAAAGCCAAACATTAAAGCTGAATAAGGATTTGTACATAATGATACATCCGTTCCATAGCTGTTATTTGTGATTACAGTAAACTTTAGTTGTCTTTCTTTAAAGCTATCATCCATCCCCTTAACTATTTTGTATAAGGGCTCAAGACTTAAGATTTCTGCCTCTTCTAATTCCCTTAAGCTATTTATATCAACTTCTTTTTTAGATATTTTTGAAATATAATATATTTCATCTACATTTCTAAAACTATTAATATTCTGAATTACATTTTCATCTATAATTAATGAATTTACATAATTCATCTTATGAAGTTCTTCTAATTTATTTTTTACCTCTACTCCATCCTTTGAATATATAATCAATATATTTTTGTTTATTAAATTTGTATCATCTAACTTTGGAGCCTCTATTCTTTTCCACTTAGGTACAAATAAATCTAAGTTGAATTTTTTATCTAATACCTTTAATGTTATGCCTTTTAATATTGCACATATTTCACCTTTAAAATTCATAATAGAAAGGTTGTATTCATCCTTATCTGTTCTCTCTATTTGTACCTTTACTTCAGAGGTAAATTCCTTTAATAGTTTTACTTTTTCAAAGGAAAAAGGAACTGCCATATTGTCATTATCCATATAGAAAACTAATAAGCATTGAAGGGCTCCATCTAATATGGATATGATTTTTTCTGTTTCTTTAAATGCACTTTCAGAGTAATTAAGAGTTCCATAAGCATAATCTTTATCCCACTTTATTTCTTCAACAACCTGAAGAGTATCTCCATAAATTGCATTCTTTTTTAAAGTTAAATTATCATAGAAATCCTTTTTTCTTATAGTCTTAGCATTAATACTTAAAATATTTTCATTATTTATATAGTTATTATAGGACTCATAAGTAGTGTTTAAGTTTACTTCTGCCCTGGTCATAACTTCACCATTATGAGATTTTATCTCTACTTTCTTTAAGTCTTCATCTAAATCAAAAGTAAAATCTGTATAATCAGAATTAACAACTATAGGTCTAAATAAATTTAAATTATCTATTTCTAAATTATCATTTTTAAATTTCTTCTTTAAAAACTCTAAGGTATATACTATCTGCCCTGCACCAGGCATTACATTTTTCCCTTGAATAAAGTGATCTCTTATAAAAACATCATCTTTAAATACTCTTTTTTTAAAAGTTTCATCTTCATTTTTTACTTCTTTATTTTCAAGGTTAGTACTAAGCCAATAATCTTCTCCTTCAAAAGGATAAGAAGGCATACTTATTAATTTATTCTTATTATCAAAGCTCCAGTTAATGTCTTCTCCTTTTTCATATCTTTCTTTAAGACTTTTAATTTCTTCATCTATATCAAAAAAATTATAAGAGCTATTTCCTTCTATCTGATTAATTAAATTTTCTACACTATTAGCTATAAAAGCTTTTCTAAAAGTAAAATGGTCTCTTCCCTCTTGAAGTACACGTGCAATGCTTCCAATTTGAGCATCTTTATTATTAATTAAAAATTCCTTTAAATCTGATATTTTTCTATTTAAAGCTTTCTCTGTTCTCCCTGATATAGGAAAGACATAATTCTTTTCTTTTGAAATAACATCATTTTCATTTTTCCATTCTTCCAATATAACGCTGCAATTAGTGCCACTAAATCCAAAGGAACTAACTGCTGCTTTATGCTTTTTATTATTTTCATGCAGCCAATTAACGCTTTCCCTATTTATTACAAATGGACTATCCTTAAGATTAATATGATGATTTAATTCATTAAATTTACAAACTGGAGGTATTTTAGATTTTTCTAGAATTGATATAGTTTTAAAAACCCCAGCTAAACCAGATAATGCAATTGTATGTCCAACGCAAGGTTTATGAGAACCAATATAACAGAACTCTTTTTTATCTGTTTCTTTTCTAAAGGTTTTAGTAAGTGCATTTATTTCAATTGGGTCTCCCAATTTTGTTCCAGTACCATGAACCTCAATATAACCTATATCTTCAGCTTTTGTGTTGGCATTTTTTAATGATGATTTAATTAATTCTTCTTGAGATACTGCACTTGGAGCTGTAATTCCATTAGTTTTTCCGTCCTGATTCATTGCTGTGCCACATATAACTGCATGTATATTATCATTATCTTTAATAGCATCTTTTAAAGGTTTTAATATTACTGCTCCTGTTCCCTCTCCTAAAATAGTTCCATCTGCATTTTCATCAAAGGTTCTGCATTCACCACTTTCAGATAATATTCCTGTTTTAGCTGCTTCCACTAAAAAATCTGAATCAGTCATTAAGAAAACACTTCCAACAATAGCCATAGATGACTCCTTGCGCCTTATACTTTCACAAGCTAAATGTAGTGCTGTTAAACTTGAAGAACATGCAGTATCCACTGTTAAACATGGTCCCTTTAAATCATAAAAGTAAGCAATACGTCCAGCCATTATGCCCATGTCACTTCCAAGAAACATTTGAGATTCTATACCGTGTTCTTTAAATACATTTTTATTAATATAATCTGAAGCTCTTGCCCCTATAAATACTCCAACCTTTTTTCTTTCTAACTTTTTCTTAGAATATCCACTATCCTCTAAAGCTTTATAGACTTCTTCCATTAAAACCCTTTGCTGTGGATCCATTCTTAATGCTTCTCTTGGTGATATATTAAAGAATTCACAATCAAACTTTGCTATATTAGGTATTAAACTTGCAACTGAGTATGTATCATTAACATTCCAGCCTTCTCTATGAATTTTTTTAATTGTACTTTTTCCCTTTAATATGGTTTCCCAATATTCATTTAAATTCTCATTTTCCCCTAGCTTTCCTGACATACCTATAACTGCTATTTTTTCACCTTGCTCTGTGAATGATTCTTCATTACTTAAATCTTTATCATATTCATTTGAATTATTAATTATATTTTCTTTAAATTCTCCAATTGTAGGAAAGTCAAATATAGTTTCAACCCCTAAAGACAAGTTAAATATTTTATTTACTTTTTCAACAAAAGTTACTAGCTTTACAGAGTCTAATCCTATTGAATAAAAAGTATCCTTATCATTAAAAAATTCATTTCTGCCTAATACTTCATTTAAAGTTTTATTAATAATATCATCTATATTAAAACTTGAACTTCCTTCATACTTTTCTTCAGTTATATTACTTGCAAAATATTCTGAAAGTTCAGCTAAAGATGGATAATCATATATTACTTCAATACCTATATTTTGCTTAAATTCTTTAGATAACTTTTCACAAAATATCACTACTGTTTTTGAATCCATTCCCATAGATATGAAGTTTGTACATCTTTCTATCTTACTATGAGACAAGTTAAGTATTTCGCTTAAAATATTTGCGATTAATCTTTTTACTTCTAACTTTGTCATAAACTCCTCTCCCCCATTTATAATCTTTAAAATCCCTTATTTTTCACCTACTGCTATATATAATTGCCTTAAAATAACGTGGTCTTTAGTTTGCATAAGCTTGTTCCACTTTACTGTTATTCCAGCTAATACTTTACTATCTAGAAATCCATCTCTAACTAACTTTATTGGAATTCCTAAGCCCTCTGATTCAGAAAATGGATCATCTCCAATTATCTGATTATGAGCATTTATTATATCGAAGTCTATATTTTTAAAATCTGCATTTCTTAATAATGCAGGTAGCTCCCTTCCTATCATAGGTCTTCCACCTTCTGATTCTCTCTTTCTGCAGTATGCATCATATAATTCTTTAAGCTCAGGAATATGAGGATATGAACGTATATGCATTTCAAAGTCATTATCTATAACAATTACTTTTCCACCAGGTTTTAATACTCTATATACTTCTTTTAATGCTATTACTGGATCTATAAGATGTTCTAATACCAAACGTATAATAGCTATATCAAATTTATTGCTCTCAATATCACACTTAGTTATATTCCCTCTTACTACTTTTACCCTGTCTAAATTTTCTTTATATAAATTCTTTTTTGCCACTTCAACTAAATAAGGATCTAGTTCTACCCCTGTGACTTTTATATTTTTAAATTCATTTAAGATTTTCTCTGTAAGATAGCCTGGCCCACATCCAAATTCCACTACTGATAAATTGTCTCTAAGTCCATATTCTTTATACTTTTTTAATTCCTTATTCCAAAATAAATTTACCTGTCCCTTTAATCTCTTAACTTCCTTTTCTACATCTTCTGCCACAGATTTAATATTATAAGAATTCTTTTCTTCTACCTTTTCCTTATCATAGGCCTCATTAATTTTTTGTACTAACTTAGTTAAGGTTTTTTTAGGACCTATTTCTATTATGTTTTCTTCACCTAAGTCCCTTAAAAATCTTATTGTATCAATCCACTTAACTCCTCCAACAATTTGATTTACTAAATTTTCATGGATATTATCATCAGTATAAGGTCTAGCTGTACAAGTAGATATTACAGGAATATTTAAATGAGAAAATTCAAACTGTCTTATATATTTTTCAAATTCTTCTTTTGCTTCTTCCATAAATTTAGAATGGAATGCACCACTAACATTAAGTAAAATATATCTTGCGCCTTCATCTTCAAATAAAGATGCAATATTTCTAATGTCATTAGTTGTACCAGAAAGTACAAATTGTTCAGGTGAATTATAGTTTGAGATTGAAACATCTCTATATTCACTTTCTTTAAGGATCTTCTTTACCTTTTCTTCCTTTAATCCAATAACAGCAGCCATGCCTCCATTTTTTGCACGCCCCATTAATTGACCTCTCTTTATAACAAGCCTAAGTCCATCTTCAAAAGAAAAAGCTCCAGCTATATAAAGAGCACAATATTCCCCTAAACTATGCCCAGCCGTATAATCTGGCCTTACACCATCTTTAAGTTTTTTCAGATAATTGAGAATATTTACAATATACAAAGCTGGTTGTGTATATTCTGTATTGTTAAGCTTATGTTCACTATCGTATAAACATAAGTCTTTAATTGAATAGCCAAGTATTCTATCTGCTGAAGCTGTAATGTTAGGAAATTCATCAAATAACTCTTTCCCCATACCTATAGATTGAGCTCCTTGCCCTGGAAAAATATAGGTCGTCATTTCTAAATACCCCCTTATTTGTAAGATAATTTTACGCTTTTTCAGTATTATATTATCATTTTTTACATTAAATTTCAATTTTTTCTCTTAATAATTCTATTTCTATAAAAATGTAAATTTCACGCCATAAACTCCCATTTCAAATATAGTTTAATGTTCTAAAAAAACTTTTTTCACCCTTATATTTAACTTATTTAATATCTTAGTCGTAGCCCACTCTCCACTTATAGGAGTAGGATAATTTTGCACATTAAGGTTAAATTTCAGAATTCTATTTATAGCAGAATTATTGATAAAGAACAAAGTGGCTGACGCCACGCTTTTCAGCGCAGGAAGCAGCTTTGTTTTGCCATGCAAAAGGTTCTAAAAGTAAAATAATTTCATACCAAAATACAATTTATTATTTTGCTTTTAGGTTCTTTTGCGGCCTATAATTATTTTTTAATGCATCTCATAACTTCCATAGGAGAAAGCCAGTTAAAATCAGTGTTTAACATCAAAAAAATTTTATACTTTCCTCGTATTTGAAATACTAAATAGTGTAGACGAATATTTATATATTTTTCTACTAAACCTCGTATTTGAAATACTAAATAGTGTAGACGAATATTTATATATTTTTCTACTAAACCTAACTAGTGAAAACTTAATATTCTTGAATAGAGAAATTGATGTGATTTTCCTGGGAGCATAATGCATACCCGCTGTATAGACTATCACCTCATTCAATGAAGTTTTACGTGTAACTGGTTGGGTTTCCATTTAATTAGAATTACCCGAATAACA
>NZ_FPBY01000290.1 GCF_900116755.1 Clostridium sp. DSM 8431 | reverse complement strand
GTAGGAACTTAATTATAACAGAGATTTATCATAAATGTTTTTTTTATTTTATTCAGTTGTAAAATTATTCAAGCATTTTTGCACTATTATAGTTTTTTAGACTATTATGCCATATATTATCTATTTTTACTTATTTTTATAATAAATTTCCCTTATTTTTTTGTTTTCTTTTTGTTCTTCATAAAGAATGTATAGATACACTTAAATATTTAAAAAATTACTTTTAAAAATTTTAAATTTTTTATATAACTGGTCTAAGCACAAAAAATGTGACCTTAACTAAGATCACATTTTCTAAAAATTATATATTTAATTAAAATCACTAATTCTACATATTAGTATCTATTATCTTTTTACATATAGATTCATTAGCAAAATCCATAACAATAATTCCATATCTCCCTTTCTTATTATCTGTGAAGAAATTATCCAATCTTTTATTAATATCATTTCTAACGTAATTAATATTAGGAATTCCTAGGAAAGGCTTGTACCCACTACAATAATTTGAATACATATAATTATCACTTTTATTTGCTGCTTTTTCTAAAGTATCTTCTATTACTCCCCATTTATTATCATTCTTAGATACCTTATAACAATCTTGAATATATAAAGTTACTCCATTATTGCTTTGGAAAGTAGTATTATCATTCCAGTTAACAGCACTAATCCCTAAATTTTTATTTGCTGCAAATCTTCTAAGAAGTATAATTTTTCCCCTAACCTGATTTAATTTAGGAACTTTATTTTCTAAGTACCATATACTTTTATCTTTATTTACATACTCTTCAAAAACCTCTTGAAAAGCTTTGTGTTATCAGTAGGATTATACTCTTCCTTTACACTCATAATAATAGTCTCTGTAGGGTTAGTCTTTAAAAAATCCTTACAACTTTTTAATACATCATCAAAATTTAAATTCTGATATACAGGACCATGGTGAATTGTAAAAGAATCCCCTATTTCTCTACATCTCACATCAATATATCTCACTCCAGCATTTAGCTGATCATCAATGCTTAACTCCTGACACTTAGCTACACTCTGCACAGGCTCATATCTAGCACCTGAATCATGAGTTCCTGGTATAGATAAATCTGAAATCTGTTTATTTCCATCTATACTCCCCATCCACTTTTCATTATTTATAGCTCTTGCATTTATCCCCTGTGCACCTAATATTAAAAGTGCTGAAACTGTTAAAGTAGTTAGTAATTTTTTTAACATTAATTTCACCTCATTTTCTTTATCCCTCACAAGCAACTGTATCTGGCAACTTTTTAAATTTCTATAAAAAGTAAAGCGAAAGCTTTATACTCTTTAAGTTATTTTATAATAATTACAGCCGCAGCCCTATATCAAAATTTTGAATTTCCTCTCTAAAGACACAGTAATGTTCAATATGCCCCTTTAATTATCCCCTGTCCTAATTTTCCATTGCACTATAACAGCATCTTATAAACTTTTTTTCTCCCCTTTCATACATTTTTTTATTTATAAGTTTATATCCTGCTAATACTTCAAAGTCTTCTTCTCTTAAAACATCACTTTCTCTAATATTTAGATTATCCATAGGTACTTCTCTAAAACCATTAACCCACAAAACTCCACTCTTCTTCTTTAATTTCTCCATAAGTCTTAAATATAAAGATGGATTTAATCTATAATGATTTATTATAATAACTTCAAATTGTAATAAATCTTCAAATGAATTATCTTTACTTAAATCTAGAAGTTTAGTTTCAATATTTAAACCTTTCTTTTTAGCAAAATAACTTAATCTCTCTAAGGCTGTAGTGCTAAAATCTACTGCCAAAACTTCATAGCCATGTTCACTTAAAAATATAGCATTTCTACCATCTCCACAAGCAAGATCCAATACCTTACCACCCTTAGGAAATAAATTTATATCCTCTATTAAAGCTTCTTCTGGGTTCATTAGTCTTAACTCTCTATTTTTGAAACGATTATTCCACCAAAGAATATCTCCCATATAATTCACTATCTACTCCTCCTTTGTATTATTTTTCACCACTTCAATTCTTCCTTCTTATTTCCGTCCACCTAATATAAAAGCATTTCTAGACACCTTATTTATCTATATCGAGTAGGTGAACCTCAGAAATATTTTTTTTCTTAGGTCTTTCCTCTCACAGAACCGTGCATGCGGGCCTCGCACACGGCTCTTGATAAATCTCCATTATTCTTTATAATAATGCAAAACTGCTGTTTC
>NZ_FPBY01000312.1 GCF_900116755.1 Clostridium sp. DSM 8431 | reverse complement strand
TCTCTATTCAAGAATATTAAGTTTTCACTAGTTAGGTTTAGTAGAAAAATATATAAATATTCGTCTACACTATTTAGTATTTCAAATACGAGAATATCGAACTACAAACCTAATTCCTGTAGCTATATAAGTTTTACTTAAAACATTAACCCTATTATACGAATAAACAGCTAATATATTTTCACCACAAAATCCACTATTTACTCCTGAAATAAAAAGATATCCAATTATATAAACTACAGTAGTAACACACCCTAAATATTGAAGTAAAAATACATTATCTTTTAATATACCTTTAAGTTTTCCTCCCATATATCTCTTCTCTCCCTTTATATTCTCCTAATAATTACAGTATATCACATTGAAAATTCTTTTACATAGCTATAAAAAATCCTTAGAACAAATTATACTTTAAGGTTTTTTTATCTTTATTTATATTTTTAAGTATTTCTCTAATAATTTTATTACTTATAAAAGGTGAACATCCTTATAAAAATACGAATTTTAAAGAACATCCACCTATATATTCGAATAGCTTGTTTAAGCTATCACTTTATTTAAAAATACAGCTATTAATTAATTTATACTTATACTAATTATTTTTAAATAGCTTTAATTCCACCTGAATCTCTGGATTTACTAACCTTTTAAAAGTATCACCATCTTCAAGCCTTCCAATAATTGATCCATAATGAGTTGGAATTGCAAGCTTTGGTTTTATTTCATTAACAAGTTTAGCTGCCTCTTTTGCATTCATAGTGTAATAGCCACCTATAGGTAACAATGCAATATCACAAGTTACCTTTTTATTATATTTATTTGCCGATGAATCACCACATATAAATATACGAGTATCACGAACTGTAATTATATAACCAACCCATCCATATTTCTTAAGATGAAAAGATTTAATATTATTATAGGCAGATACCGTTTCAAATTTTATTCCATTAATTTTATACTTCTTGTTAGGAATAACCTCTAATGAAGTTTTGATATTTAAACCAGACTCTTTAATAATACTTTTCATTGATTTTGGATAAATAACTCTTGTATCCTCCTTAATAACCTTTTTTATATCTTCAGGAGAAAAATGACCATGATGAGAATGAGTTATAAAAATATAATCCGCATCATTTTTTGCTTCTTTAATCATATATGAATCAAAATAAATTACTTTCTCACCTCTAATACAAATGCTGTTTTGAGCATTTACATTTACTTTAACTTCTTTATATTTTAACTGATTCATATAAACTTTACCTCCACGCTTGTCGCATATATCTTTGTCATGTAATTTACTATAGTTAAGTGTAAACTTAATTTATATAAAACTTTTAAACATTTTGGTTTTATCACATTTTACTTTTAATATCAATGACAAATTTCTTAAAAGTTTATGTAAACTCATAATATTGACCTTACTAAACAATATATATTTTAAGAGTTAATGCAAATATCGAGTAGGTGAACCTCAGAAATATTTTTTTCTGAGGTCTTTCCTCTCACAGAACCGTGCATGCGGGCCTCGCACACGGCTCTTGATAAA
>NZ_FPBY01000035.1 GCF_900116755.1 Clostridium sp. DSM 8431 | reverse complement strand
AACGCACTTGCATTCGAGTTGTCTTCCTATCGGGACGGCGACGCAGGCTTCTTTCAGCCTGCTGGCTCAGCAAACATGCTGGGCGAACAAAAAAGCTGACTTCTGCATATTACAGAAATCAGCTTTTGGCTACGTAACCCTTTTTTAACATCCTCTAAAAAGGTCACAACTTATATAAACTTATATTTATTATTTATTTGAATAGAAAAATAATCCTGTTGCATTATCTCCAGAGTGAATACCAACTGTGCATCCTACTTCTGCATCTATATACTCAATATTATTTTCTTCTAAATATTCTTTTATTATATTGTATACTTCAACGTTATTAACATTTAAAAGAATTACTGGCATACCTTCAAGATGCCCAAGTTCTTCTAAATCTTTTATAATTTTCTTAGCAGCTTTCTTTCCGCCTCTCACCTTATCTTTTACTGACATTAAACCATCTTTAACTTCAAGTATAAGTTTAATTCCAAGAACTCCAGTTACTACACTTACTGTTTTAGGAATTCTTCCTCCTTTTACAAGGTTATCTAATGATTCAAAGCATAATGATGAAGAAATAGTACTTTTCTTACTTTCTAAATCTTCAATTATTTCATTGAAGGATTTTCCTTGATCTCTTAATAATGCAGCTCTATATGCAAGAAGTGCTAATCCTGATGTAACATTTCTTGAGTCCATAACATATATATCATCACTATCAATCATATTTTTAGCAAGACATGCAGATTGATATGTTCCACTCATTCCTGAAGAAAGATTTATACATAAAATCTTGTCATATCCTTCTGATAAATATTTTCTAAAAGCTTCTTCAAATCTTACTGGAGTAACTTGAGATGTATTTGGGAATACACTTGTATCTTCTTCTATTCTCTTAAACATTACGTCTCTAGTTATATCTACTCCATCAAAGTAGCTATCTTCTCCAAAATTAATACGTAGCGGTAAAACTGTTATATCTAGCTTATCGAAAACTTCTTTTGGTAAATCTGCTGAACTATCTGTTATTATTTTTATCTTTTCCATTTTCCTCATTCCCCTCTACTTTTATTTCATATTAGGAAATCCTATTTGTCTTAACGCCTCATAAGCAACTATTGCTACTGTATTTGATAAATTTAAACTTCTAGTACTAGTTTGTAACATTGGTACTCTTATATTCTCTAAATCTTCATGAACACTTTCTGGTACTCCTGCAGATTCTTTACCAAACATTATGAAATCATCTTCATTAAATGAAACTTCATCATAATATTCTCCTCCATGAGTTGTTGATAAAAATATTCTTTTATCTCCATACTTTTTCATGAAATCTTCGTAACTTTCATGAACTTCTAGGTCTAGATACTTCCAATAATCTAATCCTGCTCTTCTTAAATGTTTTTCATCTAATTCAAATCCTAAAGGTTTTATTAAGTGTAATTTAGAATTTGTTAAAACACAAGTTCTTGCTATATTTCCTGTATTTTGTGGTATCTCTGGTTGATACAAAACTATATTTAAATTCAAAACGACATATCCTCCATAAAATCATAAAAATTTATACTTAGAGTATTCCATTCCAATATTATAACCTTTATAATTGTTTTCTTCAATGGAGAAATTTATTCATTAATTTCATTTTTTAATGAGCTGATGGCATATAAGTATCTGTTGCCAAATACTCTCTATTAACTTCCACACCATTTTTATAAGTAACTAAATATGATTTTGCCTTCAAATTTCCCTTTGAATCTACGCCTAAATTTTGTGCTGTAATATCATAAGTAAAACCATTAAGTGCAGATGGATCACCATAAATATTAAAAGTTACGTTTCCTCCTCCATAAATAGCCTCAATATATATTGGAAAATCATAAGTGTTTGCAAATTTATAGTCTAAATATCCCCAAGAAACTGTTGCATCAAGCCCAGGTGCTGCGTAACCTACTGTCATCATATGATTATGTCTTTCAATAGATTTTATATTAGCTCTCATAACTGCTCTATAAAGTGTACTTGATACCTGACATATTCCGCCTGCTTCAACCTTTTCTACTTTTCCATTTATATATCCATTGGCATAAGTATAGTTTCCTCTTCCTTTTTGAGTTATCTCATCATAACTAAAAGTCTCTCCTGGCATTAATATCATTCCATCTATTAAAGAAGATGCAAGTTCAAGATTTTTTCCTCTTTCTCCTACTGTGTAAGTTGTACTATAACTTGACATTTTGCCAGTAATCTTTGCTAGATCATCTGTAGTTATTCTAGGCTCAATTACACTTCCATTGATATTCATTTCAGTATCTTTGCCATTATTATTCTCTATAAAAGAATTCACCTTACTATCAAAATCCTCTTTATCTATTTCATATCCATTTTGAGATGGAATAAGTTTAATTTGTGAATTAGAAATTTCTATATCTGCACTCTTAGCATTAATTTGTACTAAATTACTTACTTCTTCTTTTATACTATCTAGTTTTTCCTTATTATAGTTAAATTCTAATTCTATATTATAAGTATTATTCTTATTATTTTTAATTAATGAGTATTTTTCATAAAAATTTTTATCTTTACCAAATGTCAGAGCCTTGTCCACTGTATTTTCAATCATATACTTTCCATCAATATCGCCATATGTATAGTTATAAGTACTTCCATTAACTACAAAATCAATTTTTTTACTTTGAAGTAAACTTCCATAAGTATTATTAAGTTTTTCTTCTGCTTCTTCTTTTGTCATTCCACTTAAATCTAATTCATTTATCTTAATTCCAGAATAAATTTTATTGTCCCATTTATCAGTCATATTTTTAATTGCTACAGAATATCCTAAAAATCCACATAAAGCTATGGTAGATAATGATGCTATGGCTATATAATTTTTTCTATTTCTATTACCATTGTATCTTTCTATCCTTCTCTTTTGCATGTATAATCTCCCCTTAACTTCTAATCATTATCCAATTTATTATACATTACTTTACAAATAAAACAATATATTTATCAAAAAAAGAACACAGTATAGTAAATCTTAATATTTCATAAATTTCACTACACTGCAGATTCTTAATTTTTTTCTTATAAAACTACTTTAGCCCTCCTCTTTGATACCTCACCATCATAGTCAAAAGCTTCAATTGTTATTGTAATTTTACTACCTTTTTTTCACATTTAATTTACTCTTCTTAATAAAAAACTTAGTAGCATCTTCATCAACTGTTCCAACCCAATAATTATCTATAAAAATATTATATCCAAGCAAATCAATATCAGGTATCCTATTCCAAGTAATTAAAATTCCACTTTTCTCTCTTACAGCCTTTAATCCTGTAACTATAGATGGTTGAGTCAATAACTCTATATTATTAGGTCCCCAGTTTGCATCAACAGGATTTCCAACTCCCTCTACATTTAAATCTTCGCTAAACTGCCATACTCTCCAATTTTTCCACCCACCTTGATCTTCAGGAAATGGAGAATTACCTGCTAATTTTGTATACATAGCAATCCATAAAGGCATAGTTTTTAAAAGATATCCCTTACCCGGAACATAGAAATTATTATAAAGGCTTATAAAAAATGAACCTGTATAAAGCATTAATGTCCTTCTAGTTTTCTTTTCAAATCTCTTTCTAAACCTGTCTACCCAATTTACTAAGGTTTCAGTAGAAATTGAATTATCCACTGGTGTTTCTATGTCTATTACAGGAAAAAGATCTCCATAATCCTTATCTCCAAACCCTTCTTGAAGTATGTTTATAAAATCATCACACTGTCTATCTGCATCAGTAAGATCAGAAGAAGGTACTCCAAAGTGATATGCTCCAACTGGTATTCCATATGCTCTTGCCTGTCTTGCATATTCTAAGAAACTTCTATCAACTCTAAATCTTCCTGTTCCTGAACCTGAAGACCTTAAGTATAAAAAGTCTATTTTTGTTGCTAAAACATTAAATTGAACATTTTGAGTATACTCATTAATATCTATACCAAATAAACTATTAGCATTTTTATTCTGCATAGTTCCCCCAAAATAAAATTTCTTACCCTTACATTGTATTTATATACTAGTTAAAAAGTTACTTCTATTTATCATTATTTTTTATTCTTAACTTCACATTAAAAATAATGTTTTCTCCATAGCACTCTGCATAAATCTTACCTCCATGAAGCTCAACAATATTTTTTGCAATGGCAAGGCCAAGTCCTGAACCTCCAGTGCTAGCATTTCTTGATTCATCAACTCTATAGAATCTATCAAAAAGTTTATCTACCTTTTCTTTTGATATATGCTGTCCTTTATTTTTTATTGCTACACTAACATATCCATCGCTTTCAAAAACAGAGACTTGAATTTCCCCTGGTTTATAAGAATACTTAACTGCATTAGTAAATAAATTCTCAAAAACTCTAAGCATTTTATCTGGATCTAAACTTACATATATATTCTCACGGGTAGTACTATTTGATACTGTTAAATCATTTTCTTCAAAAATAGGCATAAGTTCTTCTATAATTTGAGATAAAAATTCATTAATATTAACATCTATCTTATTTATTTTCATTCCGGCATTATTAAGTTTAGTATATTCAAATAAATCTTCAATTAATACCTTGAGCTTTTCAGCTTTATTAAAAGCAATATTAAGATATTCTTTCTTAGTTTCTTCATCTTCATATCTTTCATCTTTAACAAGGCCTATATAACCCATAATAGATGTAAGAGGTGTTCTTAAATCATGTGAAACAGTTGTAATCAAATCTGCTTTTGTCTTCTCTGCATTTCTTTCCGCTAAAATCTTTTTATTAATTTCCTCTGCCATATAATTTATGTTAGAAGCTATCTTTCTTATTTCATCATTCCCCTCTTCCCTAATATGATATTTTAAATTCCCACCTGCTATATTTTTAAGACCTATAGCTATCTCATCAAGATATTTCATCTTTTTATTAGTTATAGTTATAAATAAAATAATAAATACAGTAAGGGATAATGCTAAAGCTAAAAAAGAATCTTTAGATTCATAAACCTCATACTTAATATTAGCTTCAGGAATATCCTCATATAAAAAGTACATTCTATTTTCATTAATAGTAATTGGATAAATATATTTTACTGCTGCTCCTTCATTTCCTTTATTGTCTATATTAGACATGCCTCCAATAGCACTAAATATATCTATTTTATCTTCTATAACATTAGAAGATTTTCTTAATACATTACCATCTAAATCAGTTACGTAAGCCTTAGCACCAGTTTTATCTATCTCAGAAAAAATCCTACCAAAAACCACATCTTCATTAAAATTAATTTGCTTAGCCTCATCCTGTATCATATTAATGTAATAATTAGAAGTATCCATTATACTATTATAATTATAAGTTATTCTAGGCACCTTATTTTCCCTTGTAAGTGCATTGTTCATAAAACCATAAAAAACAAAAGATATTGCAAAACATATTGATATTACTACCATTAATTCAAACCTTATGCTTTCTTCTATCTTCACCTTTAATAAGTCAATATATTTTCTAATGGAATTAAAATACTTTTTTCTATAAAGCTTTCTTAATTTTCTCTTAAAGAAACTATCCTTTTTACTTATCAATTTTATATCCAACTCCCCATACTGTTTTTATGAATTTAGGCTTTCTAGGGTTTTCTTCTATTTTTTCTCTTATCTTTCTTATATGAACCATTACAGTATTATCTGACTCCATGAATTCTTGATTCCAAACACTTTCGTAAATATTAGCTATAGAAAAAACCTTACCTCTATTTTTGCCTAAAAGCACTAATATATCAAATTCAGTTGGTGTAAGTTTTATTAAAACTCCATTCAACTTTGCCTCATGATTATCTAAGTCCATTTCAAGCTCATCTATAATAACTTTATTTTTATTTACTTCTGCCTCTTCTCTTATAGAAGCTTTAGGATTTAATCTATAAAACCTTCTAAGCTGTGACTTTACTCTTGCAATCAGCTCTAAAGGATTAAAAGGTTTAGTCAAATAATCATCAGCTCCCATATTTAATCCTAAAATTTTATCTATATCTTCAGACTTTGCTGAAAGCATTATTATAGGCATTTCTTTTTCTTCTCTTATTTTTAAACATGTATCTATTCCATTTAGCTTTGGCATCATAACATCTAGAATAACTAGATCAATATCATTATCTTCATTAATTACTCTTAAAGCCTCTTCTCCATCATTACATTTTACAGTTTCATAGCCTTCACTTTTTAAATATATTTCAACTAAATCTCTAATTTCTTTTTCATCATCAACAATTAATATTTTCTCCAAGTATCTCACCCTTATCTTTCTTTTATATAACAATTATAATTTTTACTATACTTATTTTACAAATAATATCTTAATTTAAATCTTTATAACATCTTAATTTTTTATTATTATATGTTTTAGCACAAAAATAAAACCCGATATAACAACTGTTATATCAGGCTATATTTATAATATCAGAATTAATTATAAACTATCTTTTTTGCTTTAATGACTCTTCAATAATTAAATCAATAAGTTTGCTATATTCTATATTCTTACCTGCTGTACTCTTAGGGAATAAACTATTCTTTGTCATTCCTGGTAAAGTGTTAACTTCTAGTACATATGGTTTCTTATCAGGCGTTATTATCATATCTACTCTTGAATAAGCTGCACATTTTAATGCCTTATGAGTACCTAAAGCCATCTTTTCAACTTCTTCTTTTAGTCCTTCTTCTAATTCTATAACAAATTCATCTGACCCACCATCAGCATACTTAGCTGTAAAATCAAAGAATTCATATTCATCACTTGGCTTAATTGCAACTACTGGGAACATTTCCTTACCTAAAATAGGACATGTAATTTCATCACCCTTAATGAATTTTTCTATCATTACTTCTGTATCCCATTTAAAAGCTTCTTTAACGCATTTTTCAATTTCTTTAGCTTCCTTAACTATAAATGTAGCTACACTTGATCCCCCATGAGTTGGTTTAACTACTACTGGATATCCTAAAGCTTCTATTTCATCATAGTTAATTTCATCATCTTCTCTAAGATTTATCCAAGGTGCTGTTCTTATACCTGCAGCCTTTAATAAAGTCTTTGTCATATCCTTGTCCATACATGCTGCACTACTTAATGGACCACATCCTGAATAAGGTACACCTAATGTTTGAAGTACAGATTGAACTGTTCCGTCCTCTCCAAATTGTCCATGAAGTGCTAATAATGCAAAATCAAGATTTTCATCCTTAACCTTATTAATTATATCCATCTTTTCATTAAGAACTATTGACACTACATCATATTTATTTTTATCTATACTTTTAACTATAGCTTCTCCACTTTGAATTGAAATTTCTCTTTCTGAAGAAATTCCTCCCATTATTACTCCAACTTTCATAAAAAATGTACCTCCTAGTTTTTCTCGTTTCTAACTATAATAAATTATATTCTCAAAATAAAAAATGGTTAAGTACCACTTATCTTTAATTTTTATAAGACAGTGGCATTAACCATTTTACTTTTTCTTAATGCTACTAATTTCTTTATAGTACTTACATTCTTTAGTAAGTGGACATATTTCACACTTAGGTTTTCTTGCTATACAAATTCTTCTTCCATGAAAAATTAATAAATGGTGAGCTAAAGACCATTCTTTTTTTGGAATTTCCTTTTGAAGCTGCTTTTCAACTTCTAAAACATTGTCAGAATCAGCAAGTCCAAGTTTATTAGAAACTCTAAAAACATGAGTGTCTACAGCTATTGCCGGAACACCAAAAGCATTTGATAAAACTACATTTGCAGTTTTTCTTCCAGCTCCAGATAGTGACATTATGCCTTCCATAGTTTTTGGAACTTCACCATTAAAGTTTTCTTTTAATTGATGACACATCATAATAATATTTTTGCTTTTATTTCTATATAGTCCTATTTGATGAATTCTATTTTCCAACTCTTCATTTGAAAGCTTTAAGAATGCATCTAAATCTGGATAATCTTTAAATAATGTTGCTGTTATTTCATTTACCTTTGCATCTGTTGTCTGAGCAGACATTATTGTAGCTACTAATAATTGAAAAGGTGTTTTATAATTCAATTCACACCCAGCATCTGGATACAACTCTTTTAAAGTATCCAAAATTTTTCTAGTCTTCTGTTTCATTTACTTATATACTCCTCTATAATTCTCTGGTAAAAGACATGCAATAGACTTCATAATTTCAGTTAAGCATCTATCTTCATAAGCATGCTTTTCCTCATCTTTTTCTCTTTTAGAAATACTCACAGGGTCACCAATTTTTATAGTAACCTTTGAGTGATGCCATGTTTCTTTTCCCATATCATGAGAATCATCTATTGGCAAAAGCTTTTCCGTCCCTGTCATTCCTATAGGAATTATAACTGCCTTTGTTAATCTGGCTAATAATAGTATACCCTTTTTTCCCTCAATCATTGCACCAGTTCTACTTCTTGTCCCCTCTGGAAATATCATAATGTTTTCCCCATTTTTCAAAGCCTTAACCATTGTAGTTATAGCTTCTTTATCTGCAGAATTTGGCTTCACCTTAATGTTTTTTACTATTTCAGTCCCTATCTTTGTTATAGGGTCATCTGATAATTTAGCACCTGCAATAAAGTAAGGATCAAAATCATCCTTTAAAACTTTACTTAAAACAAGTCCATCTGAATTACTCAAATGATTACATATAAAAATCTTAGGTTCTTTTATATTTTTAATTTTCTCATACCCTTCTATATTTAAGTCTGCATATTTTTTTATATATCCATACATAACTTTTTTTCCAAAAAAAACAACCATGGATTCTGGCATTAGTTTAAACATTTTTACAGCTATTGGAGATAACATTTTTTTACCTGCTTTTTTAGTATTTTTAAACTATATTAATTATATGTCACTTTTTTTAAAAAGTCTATGTAATAGAAAGGTATTTATCTTTACATCTATTCTTTCCTTAGCAAAAACAAAGTGACTGATATCAAGCTTTTTAGCTGAAGCATCAACTTTATCTAAGTCTTAGAAATATTCAAAATGCAATCCAATTATATTATTTTTCTGTTCTTTTTCGACATCACAAATCACAAAAGCCTGCAATAATCAGTGATTCCTATTAAAGAAATATTATACTTCTAATATACGTTAAAAAGCACTAATTAAGTTTACTCTAAATACTTACTTAATTAGTGCTATAAACATCTATTAAATTATCATATCATTATATATCTTTTCTTTTCTACCTCTAAACATCTCTATTTCTATCACAGTGGCATTAGCTTTTCTAATGATATTCTTAGCTGGAATTCCTACTGCAGTTGCTCCATCTGGAACATCTTTAACAACAACAGCATTACCTCCAACTTTTGCATTATTTCCTATAAATATAGGTCCTAGTACTTTAGCACCTGTTCCTATAACTACATTATTACCTATGGTTGGATGTCTCTTACCCTTATCTTTTCCTGTACCTCCAAGAGTCACACCATGATAAAGAGTAACATCATCACCAATTTCAGCTGTTTCTCCTATTACTACACCCATTCCATGATCAATAAATAACCCTTTACCTATGGTTGCACCAGGATGAATCTCTATTCCTGTAAAAAACCTTGCTGTCTGTGAAATCAACCTAGCCCCAAAAAATAGTTTATGCTTATAAAAGAAGTGTGAAATTCTATATGCAATCAAAGCATGAATGGATGGATATAATAGAAATACTTCTAATTTAGTTCTTGCAGCTGGATCATTTTCTAAAATCCTATTTAAATCGTATCTTAAATTTTTAAACAAAATCTACAACTCCTTTTATAATATTATATCAATTTATTAGTCATAAATTCCCATAGATATATATTTTTCTCCTCCATCTGGAGCTACTGCAACTACCTTACTTCCTTTACCTGCTCTTCTTGCTATCTCCATAGCAGCAAATATTGCAGCTCCTGAAGATATTCCAACTAAAACCCCTTCTTTTTCTGCAAATTCTTTAGCTGTTCTAATTGCGTCTTCATCTTTTACTTGGAATACCTCATCTACATATTCAGCTTTATATACTCCTGGTATAAATCCTGCTCCAATACCTTGAATCTTGTGAGCTCCTGGTTTTCCACCACTAAGAACTGGTGATGAAGCTGGTTCTACCGCTACTGCCTTAACCTTATCTGATTTTTCTTTTAGTTTTTTAGCAACACCTGTTATAGTTCCACCTGAACCAACACCAGCTACTACATAGTCAACATCACTTAAATCATTGTAAATTTCCTCTGCTGTAGTTTCATAGTGCTTTAATGAATTTGCTATATTTTCAAATTGTTGAGGTATTAAATATCCTGGCTTTTCAGAATATTCAACAGCCTTTTCTATAGCACCCTTCATTCCCTTACTTCCTTCAGTTAAAATAAGTTCTGCTCCGTAAGCCTTAATTAAATCTCTTCTTTCCTTACTCATTGTTTCAGGCATAATAATTATAACTTTATATCCTTTTAATCTTCCAACAAGTGCTAAACCTATTCCTGTATTACCGCTTGTTGGTTCTACTATAGTCATTCCTGGTTTTAATATTCCATCTTTTTCTGCTTTTTCAAGCATTCCTAATGCCGCTCTATCTTTTACACTTCCACCTGGATTAAACTTTTCAAGTTTTACATATAATTCTCCAGCATTTTCTTCGTTAAAACTATTAACTTTTAATAATGGTGTATTTCCTATAAGTTCAAGTACATTTTCATATATCATATTTATCTCTCCTTGTCTATCTAAAAATTCTTATATAAAAAAAACCTCATCTCTATTAATACATAGAGACGAAGTGTATTTCGCGGTTCCACTCTAATTGAACAAAAGTTCCACTCATTTTAGTACCTAATTAGTACCTCACTGCTATAACGGGCAGTCCCGAAAAGTCATACTTAAGTTCAAACTTCAACTCCAAAGGGCACTTCACATAAATCACGCTTGAAAATTCACACCAAACATTTTCTCTCTGAAAAGGTCAAATATGCTACTTTCCTTCTTCATCGTCTTTAAATCCGAGTAATTTAATATCCTTTATAATTTTATTATATTCTTTATTTCTTATTTGTCAACTACATTTAGTAAGTTTTTAGTTATTATTTACTTTTTTGTTCTTTTTCTTCCATAATGGATATAGAGCTTCATCTATGATATCATGTATATGAATTATACCTACAAGCTTGTTATTTTCATCAACTACAGCTGTTGATAGTAAATCATATTTTGCTGCTTGTTCAATGGCTTCTTCTATAGGAGCATCATGTCTTACCGTTACTATATTATCTTCCATGATATCCTTTAACATAACATTTCCATCAGATAAAATTAAATCTCCTAAAACCACTAAACCTTCAATTTTCTCTTCTTCATCAGTAACATATATATAATACATTACATCCTCATCTGGTTTCATTTCCTTTAATATATCTGTTGTTTCTTGTACTGTAACATTTAGTCCAAAAGATATAAAATCCTTTGACATCATACTCCCTACAGTTTCATCTTCATATTTTAAAAGTTCTTTAATTTCTTCTGCATCATCTTTCTCTAAGTTAAAAAGAACTTTTTCTCTTTCTTCTCCATCAAGTTCTTCTAACAAATCGGCAATTTCATCATTGTCCATATTTTCAAGAAGTTCTGCTGTTTTTGTTTCAGATAGATCCTTTATGATACTTCCTCTATACTCATCTTCAATTTCTTCAAAAGTATCAGCTGCTAAATCTTCATCAAGAGCTTCAAAAACTTGTTTTCTTGAGCTTTCATCTAGATCTTCTAATATATCTGCTAAGTCTGCGGGGTGAAGAGTTGATAATTTCTTATATGGTACTGAAAGCTGAAGATTATTATTTACCATTTCTACTGATTCTACATCATCCCACATTAGTACTTTATCTTCATAATCTTTATTTAAAATCTTATAAATAAATTTACCAACCTTAGGAATACCCCTTCTTCTAAATCTTGCAGCTGGACCTGTTTCAACAGCAACCACCCTATATTCTCCTGCGATTTCTGCAATTCTTAAATCATTAACCCTTACAACTTTTTTTCCATTAATATCTACTATCTTTCTGTCTAATAAGTTTTCAGATAAAAGATATGAATAGGTTCTAGGAAGAATCTCTCTACTTCCTATTGTCTTAATAACGACTTTTCCATTACTATCATAGAAATTAATATTTTTAAACTCATAATGAAAAGTAGAACCATCTCTTTTAACTTTATATCCTATTACTCTTGGGTAGCCTTCCTCTGTTGTAACATATATATCTTTAAGTTCTCCAATTACATCATTAAATTCATCATAAATCTTATTTCCTAGAATTTGAGTGTATAAAATTACGAGTAATCTTTTCATTTTTGCCTTCCTCCTATTTCCTCCGAGGAAATGCATCATTGTTTATAATAATAATGTATGGTTTCCTCTTAGAATTGTTCTATTCGGTTTTGGTTTTATCTGATTATGAGGTCCATCCTCCATTATTTACACCACCTTATTTTTTTGAATTTAAGTCATAAAATTAGCAGACATCAAGTCTGCCTAAGCATTTTTATCTAATATTATTATATTACATCTAGTTAAAAAGGCAATAATTATTATAACTACCTACTTATTATAGTATATTTGAACTACAATATTTTATATGCTATGATTAAAAAAAATTTCAATAAATGAATGGGAGCATGTATATGAAATTAGCAAAAGATTTTTTACCTATCTGCATAGAAGACATGAGAAAACGCAACATAGACGTTCTAGATTTTATAATGGTTACTGGAGATGCTTATGTTGATCATCCTTCTTTTGGTACAGCTATAATAGCAAGAACATTAGAATCTCAAGGTTTTACTGTAGGAATTATTGCACAGCCTAACTGGCATGATACTAAAGACTTTATGAAACTTGGTGCACCAAAGTATGGCTTTTTAGTTAACTCAGGAAATATAGATTCCATGGTTAACCACTATACTTCAGCAAAAAGAAGAAGACATGATGATCTTTATTCACCAGGAGGAAAATCTGGATACAGACCAGATAGAGCTGTTATTGTGTATTGCAACAGAATAAGAGAAGCTTATAAAGATATTCCAATATTAATTGGCGGTATTGAGGCAAGCCTTAGAAGATTTGCACATTATGATTATTGGAGTAATAAAGTTAGAAGAAGTATTCTTCTTGATTCAAAAGCGGACCTTTTAATGTATGGTATGGGTGAAAAAACAGTCATCCAAATTGCTGAACTTTTTAGATATGGTGGCAAAATTGAAAATATGAACTCAATTAAAGGTACCTGTTATGTAACTAAAGATATTAGTAAATTAGATAATTACATAGAATGTCCTTCTTATGAGGAATGTGTAGAAAGTAAGACTTCTTATAATGAAGCTTATAAGATTCAATTCTATGAACAAGATAACATAATTGGCAAAGGCATTATTCAAAAACACGGTGATAGATACTTAGTCCAAAATCCTCCTCAAGATTCTATGAGTAATGAAGAAATGGACTTAACATATGATTTACCATTTATGAGAACTTATCATCCTATTTATGAGGAAGCAGGCGGAATCCCTGCTATTAGAGAAGTAAAATATTCTATAACTAGTCATAGAGGCTGTTATGGTTCATGTGCCTTCTGTGCTCTTACTTTCCATCAAGGAAGAGTTATTCAAACAAGAAGTTCTGATTCCATTGTAAAAGAAGCTGAACTTTTAACTAAACTTCCTGATTTTAAAGGATATATTCATGATGTAGGAGGCCCTACAGCAAACTTTAGACATAGAGCATGCAAAAAGCAAATTGAACATGGAACTTGTAAGAATAAACAATGTATATTCCCAAAGCCTTGTAAAAATCTTATTATTGACCATACTGAATATCTTTCAGTTTTAAAAAGAGTAAGATCTATAAAAGGTGTCAAAAAAGTATTCGTCCGTTCTGGTATAAGATATGATTACCTTATCCATGATAAAAATGAAACTTTCTTTAAAGAATTATGTAAGCATCATATAAGTGGACAGTTAAAAGTTGCTCCTGAGCATGTTAGCCCTAAGGTTTTAGCTCAAATGGGGAAACCAACAAGAGAAGTATACGATAAATTTGTAAATAAATATTTTGAAATAAATAAAAAATTAAATAAGAAACAATTCTTAGTTCCTTATTTAATGTCTTCACACCCTGGTTCAGATTTAAATGCTGCTATAGACCTTGCACTATATGTTAAGAAAATGGGATACACTCCAGAGCAGGTTCAAGATTTTTATCCTACACCAGGAAGTTTAGCAACAACTATTTACTATACAGGGGTTAACCCCTTAACTGGTGAGAAGGTTTATACACCAAAAACTCAGGAAGAAAAAGATATGCAAAGAGCATTAATTCAATACTCTGTTCCTAAGAACTATGAAAAAGTAAAAAAAGCTTTAATTCAAGCTGGAAGACAAGACTTAATTGGAACAGGTAAAGATTGTTTAATACTTCCATATAAGCCAAAGAATACTGAAAGTAAGAAGTTCCACAAACATATAAGTAAACATAACTCTGAATCACCAAAATCAAAGAATAAGGTTTCATTCAATAAAAATAAGAATAAAGCTAAGTCTAGAAAACACTGATTTTTGGAATTTAGAATTTAAAATGCCAAATTTAAAATGAAGGAGGATATTCATAAGGAGGAAATTCATACAGAATTTCTTAAAATATATTTTTTCCAAACTAGGATCTGCCTAGTTTTTTCCTTCATTCTAAATTTTAAATTTTCAATTTTTAATTCTAACCAATCCCTTTCTGCTTAAAAGTATTTACTGCCAAATTAATTAAAATAATAAAAACTGCATCTCCAAAGATAGGATAAGGAAATAGCTTCATTCCTCCTATATAAAGGATACTTTCAGCAATAACCGTAAATAACGCAATTATTAAATATGTCATTCCCCATCTATTATTATTAGGTTTGTCAAAAAAATAAAAACAGAAGCATAAAAGTATTCCTAAAATAATAAGTGATATTAAATACACATAAACCTCATTATATATATTTATTATATAACCATATTTAGGGCTTAATACTATCCTACCTCTTACAAAAAACATCTCTACTACATATCCTAAAAATAATGCTGATGCTATTATATAATTTATATTAAAACTCAGCTTATCCCATCTTAAAAATACGTATGATAATGCCAGGACTATTAAAGGAATAGCAAGATGATTTAAAAATAATAAAGGTATGCACTTATGTGCAATATTACTTCTTTTCACAATACATAACAAGAATAACCCAATATATCTAAAAATAAAAAGAACACTTACAATAGTCATGTATATTCTAATTTTTTTTGGTGCAGATTTATTAATTTTTCTTATTAATATAGATAATAAAAAAATAATAAGCAGCAAGAAAATATAATAGGCTAAATTCATACAGAAAGCCTCCATAACTATATTTCTCAAGTTACTTATTATTATTATTACTTATACTATTTTATTCCTAAAACTTTTATTCCGTCTTTTATACATTGAATATGTAATGGAAAATCTGGTCCCCTTTCACCATCAATATCTGTTACTATATCTTCAGTAGATTCAATAAGTACATCATCAGTTTTAAAATAAAGTACCTTATCTGAATCTAAATGTTCACCTTTTAGTATGCTTATCAATAAAGGTAAAATCTCTCTTATCGCAACTGCTTTAATCATTATTACATCAAGCATTCCATCAGCTACATCAGCTCTATTAGCTAACTTAAAGCTTCCGGCAGTCTGTCCATTAAATACCAATACAAGATACATCTCACCATCATAAATCATATCTTTAGAAGTAAGTTTTACTTTAAGCTTTCTGAAGTTTGGTATTTCTTCTATTCCCTTTAAGTAATATGCAAGTTTTCCTATAGTATTTTTTAAGTTAACATCTGTCTTTTGAGATACATCTGTAAAAAGACCTGAACTTGCAACATTAACAAAATATTTTTCATTTATCTTACCAATATCAACCCCCTTTGCTTCTGTTGATAAAATCAGCTCTAAGCATTCCGAAACATCTTGAGACATTCCTAAAAAAGTAGCAAAATCATTTGCTGTACCTAAAGGTAATACTGCTATTGGAAGATCTAAATTTCTAACTTTCATAGCATTTACAACTGAATCAACAGTTCCATCTCCACCTGCTATTAATACATATTTGTAAGTTTCATCTACTATATCAAGAGCTTCTGAAACATCTTTATCTCTATCAATTCTGTAAGGTACAATTTGATATCCTTTATCTTGGTGTAACTTTATCACCTTGTCTAATTCATGTAAAATTACATTTTCACCTGAATAAGGGTTATATATAAATCTAACATTTTTCATAAAATACCTCCACATTATTATTTACTAAACTACATGGATTATATCATCAATTCCAAATACTGTCGAGAATATCGAGAATATTACTTACATTAATAATACCTATTCTTACATTAAGATTACCTTAAACATATATATTCCTCTTATATTATAATAAATTCTATGATATAATTACTTTTTGAAATGATGTTTTAATTTAGGAGTGATTATATGAGAAAAAGCTGTATTCCTAATATCTTTACCTTTATAAATTTATCTTGTGGAGTTTTATCACTATTATCCACTAACAGAGGTAATTATATTTTTGCAGGTATATTTATACTTATAGCTGGTCTAGTTGATAGATATGACGGAAGGATTGCAAGATTTTTACAAGTGTCAAGTGAATTAGGTAAGGAATTAGATTCTTTAGCCGATTTAGTATCTTTCGGTGTAGCACCTTCACTTTTAATATACTTATTATTTGATTTTGAAAATTTAGGACCTTTTGGTCTAATTGGAGCTATACTATTAATCACACTACCTATATGTGGAGCATTTAGACTTGCTAGATACAACACTTCAACTTTTGATGGTGTATTTACAGGCGTTCCTATAACAATAGTAGGATGTTTTCTAGCACTATTTGCACTATTAGCTATTTGGGTTAATATCCCATCTATTATTGCTGTAATTTTAGTTATAGTTGGTTCTTATTTAGAGGTAAGTAAATTACATTTGAAAAAAATATAAATTTTTAACCGATTTTTATAAAATCGGTTTTTTGTTTTTTATATATAAATTTATTTATTCTTATTATCTTCATTAGGAGATTCTTTATTCTCAAATGTAAGTTCATCATTTAATTCTGTCCTTATAACATTCTTTTCTATTTTTTCATTTATAACCTCATTCTTAATGCAAAGATATCTAATATAAGAAGGTTCACACTTCTTAATGACTTTTAATATATCATCTATTACATCCCCCAAAGCATCTAACCTCTCTAAGGCATGCTTTACCTCACTTTTTTTAGCTGGTGCTATTGTATTTAGTTCTGATGTACTACTTACTAATAATCTATACATCTCAATGTAATTTCTTAACATAGAAGTTAGACTATTTATCTCTTCATAATGCCTTTGTATTACTTTTTCATATCCCACAATAATTCCTCTAACACAAATTAATAAATTAAAGGGCCTGCTCAAAAATATTTTACTTTTTTGAGAAAGCCCTATAAAAGAAGTTTTATTCTTCTATACTTTCAGTTATATATTCTTCATCAGCTTCTTTAAATGGGTCCTCTTCTTCAAAACCTCTGCTTATATTTTTACAAGAAGTTAAATCAAAGGTAATATCCTTTTTAACCTCTACAATATACTCATCTGGAATTCTATAAAACATTTTCCTTCCCCCACTTATTATTTTATGGCACAGTATTCTTTAAAATATCCTTTTGGATAATTACATAACGGACAGTTTTTTGGAGCAGAATTTCCTTCATAAATGTATCCACAATTCATGCACTGCCATAACTTAGTTTCTTTGCTATCTAATAGCTCATCTTTTTTCATTTTTTCAGCAAGTTTACTAAATCTCTTACTATGATTTTCTTCAACTTCTTGAAGTTCTTTATAAAAATCAGCTATTTCTATAAAACCTTCTTCTCGTGCAATATTTTCAAATTCTTTATAGGTCTTCTTACTTTCTTCCGCTTCCCCCTTAGCTGCTTCCATTAAATTTTCTTCTGTACATCCCATCTTCTTTAAGAATCTATTATAAACAATTCTTGCATGAGCCTTTTCATTATCCGCTGTAACATCAAATATTTGTGATATCCATCCTAAACCTTCGTATTTAGCTCTTTCAGAATACAATGAGTATTTAGTTCTTGCTCTGCACTCTCCTGCAAAAGTTTTATATAAACATTTTTCTGTCTTACTTCCTTTTAAGTTCATTTAATTTCTCCTAAGTATTTTTCCTATACCTAGTATATTCTCTGTCTTACTTTTTGCTACCATCCTCAACTAAAACTTTACCTGTATAATCACACTTTAAGATAAACTCTTTTCCATCTCTAGTCTTACTTCTAAGTTTTACATTATGCCCCCATAAAGTCTGAATATACTTTAATGTTTGTTTTGCATAAGACATTTCAAGTTCTCTTCCATCAAATACATGCTCTAAAGTCAAAGTACTATCATTTTTATCTAAATCAATAACTCTTATATATGGAATTGAGCCAAGCCCCATACTAAAAGAAAGATCATCTCTTATCTTCTTCCATCCATCCTCATCTGAAACTTCTTCAATTACATAATCAAAGCTTCTCTTTGCATATTCAAAAAGATTTAATTCTTCGCATAAGTCCTTTGTTAAATATCTTCTAATGAAAGATGAATCCCTATCAATTTCTCTAACTTCAAAAATCTTTTCTTTTCCATATCTCTTATATAAGTCTTGGAATACCTTAAAACCTATATAATAAGGATTTAATCCTCCAATTATAGGAGCTACAACATCATTATGCCTCTTCAAAAATTCAAGATGAAGCCCTTCTGGAAGATTAAGCTCATTTAAAATTGTATAATGACAGAAACATGCCCATCCTTCATTCATTGTCTTAGTTTCAATTTGAGGAAGAAAATACTCTGTCTCTCTTTTTACAATTCTTAATATATTCTTTTCCCATTCCTCTAGCTGTCCATAATTAATAATAAACTGAACAACATCATCATAAGGCTCTAATGGAATTTTATCTAAGTTTGGAATTTCTATATTTTCATTAGAATCAAGTATATTTCTATTCTCAATTCTTCTCTTATACTCCTCTAATATATCATCCCTTATTTCAGAATCAGTTTTTTCTTTCCTGCCAATTACTCTTCCTATATTAAATCTTATAGCATGAGCTGCATCAATAATTCTTTCTACCTTTTCATAGCCTATTCCAGGAGTATTTATATAACTTCTTATTGTATCTGCATCTAACTTAAATAACTCTAAAGAATAACTAGCATTTGTTCCCTCTTTAAATAATCTATTATTTTTAAAGAAGTCATTATGTCCATATACATGTGCCATAGTTAAAATCTGCAAAAGCAATGTATTTTCCCTCATAAGATAAGCAAGACATGGATCTGAATTAATTACCATCTCATAAGGTAAACCTGTTAAATTAAATGAATATAATGTTCTATTTTTATCATAAGACTTTCCAAAGCTCCAGTGTGGATACCTAGAAGGCATACCTACGTATGCCTCATATCCAAGCATTTCATCAAATCCAACAATTTCAAATTCCTGAGGGTAAAAGTTTAATCCTAATTCATATGCTTTTTCTTCAATTTTTTCATTCCACATTTCCAAATCTTTAAGATTATAATCCACCTTTAGTCCTCCTTTAACTCACTGCTAAGCATAACTTTAAGTGCATCCCACAAGTCTCTTTTTTCCTTAATAATAACAGGCACAAAATTCTTTTCATTTATTTCTTTTTGAAACCTATAATACATAGTAGTTGAATAAGTTGATGGTAAAAGTTCTGCATATCCAAACATATTGCTTACTTTACTTAAATTTTTAACAGCCTCCATTGCCTTTTCATTATCTTCAGTCCAGTTATCCCCATCAGACGCATAAACGGGATAAATATTCCACATAGTCGGTGGATAATTTTGTTCTATAACCTCAAGTGCTAAATCTAATCCACTTGAAATATAAGTTCCTCCTGATTCAGCTTTATGAAAAAACTCATATTCATTAACTCTCTTTGCTACTGTTGTATGTGAAATAAATTCAAAGGCAATATTATTATATTTTTTCTTTAAAAATCTAGATAAAACAAAGAAGAAGGACCTAGCTAAAAACTTCTTAGAGCTATCCATAGAACCTGAAACATCCATAATAAAAATCATTAGGGCATTGCTTTCACGCTTTGGTTTAGTTTTAACTCTATAATATCTTAAGTCATCTTCTTTAAAAGGAAATCTTTCAATATCTTCATCTACTCCTGCTTCCTTTAAAGCTCTCTTCTTTCCTTGCTTTCTTGCAATCTTACACATAACAGTTTTCTTTTTTGCAAGTCTAGGATTTATACCATGCTTTTGATATCCCTGCTTTTTACCACAAGACTCAGTAACTATTTCTGAATACTTTTTAGTATCAAGATTAGGAAGATTTAAATCCTCTGTTATATAATCCAAAAGTTCTTCTAATGTTATTTCAGTTTCATAAATATCTTCACCTTCATTATTGCCAGCACCTTTACCTCCAGTTCCTCCTTGAGGACTTCCAGAACCTATTTTATCTCCTCGTTTTTCATTTCCTGTTCCTGTAGCTACCCCTTTAGAATTTTTTCCGTAAACAAACTGATATTCTTTAATTCCTCTAATAGGAATTTTAAACTTTTTATTTTTTCCCTCACCTATAATGCTTTCTTCTGATAAAATATCACCAAGGTTTTCTTTTATAGATTTATCAACTAACTGCCTATGTCTTCTTCTATCTTCTATTGATCTATCATGATCTACGGGAGTTTTACTATTATCCCTAAAGATGGCCATATTTTAATTAATCCTTCCACAAATTATTAGCTGCATACTTAAGTACTACATCACAGCAATGCATGCAGTAACCCTGCTTTTTCATTTCATCTACCATAGCATTATATTTTTCAGTTTGTTCTTTATCTCTTACTCTTGACTTAGTTACGATTCTTGAAAGATCCTTAACAGATGCTAATAACTTCTTTTCTATAGCTTCCTTTAATGGCTCATAAGATGTATAATCCATCTTTGCTCCATTTCTAACTAAATAGAACATATATGAAGTAACATCAGATCTAAATCCCTTACAAGATGCTTCTGATACTCCAATCTGCTCTTCTATACTCTTCATGAATTCTTCATCAGGATTAAGTTCTTCACCTGTTGAAACATCCTTTATCTTGCTCTTATTAACAAAAGCTTCAGCATTATCTATATAATTATTGAAAAGACTCTCTGCCTGTTCCTTAAAGGAATGAATAAATGCTCTAGTAATTTCCTTCTCAAGAATCTTATTATATTCTTTTCTAATGGTATCTTGGACAAATCCTAGATACTTCTTCTTATCATCAGCCCCAATATCCATTTCTTTAATTGACTTGATGATACTTTCCATAACACTTAATGGATTAATACAGTCATATTCAGAATTAGATAAGGCATTATCAATAGCTTTAATAATAAATCTTGTTGAAATACCCTTCATACCTTCATATGAACCTGCTTCTTCTCTTAATTCATTAATATCAATTCTCTTAGTTGTACCTCTCTCAACAATTTCTTCTCCATTATAGATTTTAAGCTTAGTCATAGGATCTGCCTTAGCAGATGGATTTAATCTTGAAAGTATTGCAAACATAGCCGCAACTTCAATTGTGTGAGGTGCGATATGAGCTTTAAAATTACTCTTTCTAAGTATCTTATTATATATTTTCATTTCCTCATTAAGCTCTAAGCAATAAGGCACTTCAATCTTAACAATTCTATCTAAAATAGCTTCATTAGTATGATCTGACTTAAACTTATTCCACTCAGCTTCATTTGAATGAGCAACGATTACACCATCAAAATAAATCATTGAACCCTTTCCTGGAGATGGAACCGATTTTTCCTGAGTAGCTGTAATTATAGTATGAAGATATTCAACATCATTCTTAAATACTTCTATAAATTCAACTAGACCTCTATTTCCAACATTAAAAGCACCATTTAACGAAAAGATTCTAGGGTCATCTTCTGCATATAAATCCATTTTAGAAATATCAATAGAACCAGTTAAAATAGATGTATCTTGGTTGTTTGGATCAACTGGAGGAACTACTCCTATACCTTTTCTAGATCTTATAGAAAAAGTAGTTTTAGTGACTGGGAATTTTTCATATCTTCCACCATATTCATGTTTTAATCTATACCTACATTCTGGACATAAATCTCCTTCAATCTGTACTCCAAGCATTTTTTCAAATTCAGGTCTTAAATGCCTTGGAACTAAATGAAGAGGTTCTTCATGCATTGGACATCCCTTTAAAGAATAAATAGGTGGAGCATCTTCTAATGCTTTCTTTAAGCTTTCTACTAAAGAGGATTTACCTGCACCAACTGGTCCAACTAAATATAATACTTGTCTTGATTCTTCACCTTTCATTGCAGCTGAATTAAAGTAATTAACAAGCTTCATTATTACCTTATCAATTCCAAAGAAATCATCTTTGAAGAAGTCATATCTTCTAATAGTATCATTACCATAGATTCTTTTAATTCTTGGATTCTCTTCTCCTTTTAAAACTTCAACACCTTTATCCAAAATAATGTCATACATTCTTTCATGAGCTAATTTTGCTGTACGTGGATCTTGTTTTAAAATTTCTAAATAATCTAAGAAAGTACCTTCAAACTTCTCCTTATTTCTATTCTCTCTATCATTTTCAATAAATTCCTTGAAGTTCATACACACTCCCTCCTTTTAATAAAATATATTCATTAACAGGTTCTATGTATGACTTTTAAATATAAATATACTTAATTATTAACATATATTTTCTTTCTAAATTTATAAAAAAAATAATAAGTGAGGATTCAAATTTGATTCCTCACTTATTTCTATGTATTATTTATTTTCCTAAAATTCTATGCAAAAAAGATTTCTTTACTATCTTTTCCCCTAAAAATTCCACATCTTCATTATTAAGCATAGCCTCTGAGTTTTTAACAAAATGCTTTCTATAAATCTTATTTATTTTAGATGCTTCCTCAATTCCTTCATTTATTCCGGTAACTCTTACTTCATTATCATGAGCATCAGAACCTATGAAATTATATACTCCATGCTTTACTAGTATTTCTGCTGTCTTCTTTACATTTTTTCCAAAGCTTCCACATATGCTTCCTGCATTCATTTGAAGTAATATATCTTCTTCTATAAATCTATTAATCATAGATGGATTGTCCATTATGAATTTATATCTTTCTGGATGTGCTAAGATCAACTTAACCCCCAAAATTTGAAGTTCATATAACAAATCAAATATACTTTCATCAAGATTTTCTCTCATAGGAAGCTCAAAAAGCATATAGTTTGTACCTTCTATAGTTCCTATTAATCCTTCTTTATAGTCACTAAGTATCTCTTCAGAATAATCTTCTTGTCCATAAAGAATACTTATATTAATTCCAGCTTCTTTTGCCTTATGATTTAAACTTTTAACCATTTCTTTTACAGAAGAATATTGTTCTTCTCCGTAGCCTCTACAAAAATGTGGAGTAGCAACTATTTTTTTAGTTCCATCCTTTTCTTCATTCCTTAACATTTCTAAAGACATCTCAATACTCTTAGATCCATCATCTATTCCTGGAAGTATATGAGAATGTATGTCTATCATATTCATTCCCATCTCTTATTTACCTTCATTTCCATAATAGTAATAATACTTTCTTCTAGTATTATCCACCCCATTAAGTACAACTCCAACTATATTAACCCCAACTTTATCTAATAGGCTTTTAGCTTGCACTACTGAATCTTTTTTGTTTTTCCTGCTCTAACAACAAGAACAGTTCCATCTGCTTTAGCTGAAAGAATTTGAGAGTCTGTTACAGCTTGCAGAGGGCTTGAGTCTAAAATTATAATATCATATTGTGATTTTAATGCCTTCACAAGGTTTTCCATTGTTTTTGATCCTAACATTTCTAATGGATTTGGAGGTAGCTTTCCTGAAGTTAGTACATCTAAATTTTTAGAATACTCATGAACTGCTTCATCTACTTTTACCCTACCTATTAATACATCAGAAAGACCTGAAGTATTTGATATTTTAAATTTTTTATGTAATGAAGGTTTTCTTAAATCACAATCTATTATTATAGTCTTTTTATCTGATTGAGCAAATGCAAAAGCTAAATTTCCTGATGTTGTAGACTTTCCTTCTCCTGGTTCAGAACTAGTTACAACAATTGTTCTTATTTCTTTATCAAAAGAAGAATATTGAATATTTGTTCTAAGTGTTTTATAACTTTCTGCTGAAATTGATTTTGGTTTCTTTTCTACTACAAACATATTTAATCTGCTACTCGAAATATGGACAAATATACCCATATTGAGATTCTTCCTTATTCAACGTGTCCTATTTGGTAGTGAATAAATCACATACTACTTT
>NZ_FPBY01000011.1 GCF_900116755.1 Clostridium sp. DSM 8431 | reverse complement strand
AGCTATTGAAAAAAATTTAATCTAAGGTTTCTTTTTTAAGTCTCTTATTGCTAAGTTGACGACATTGAGTGCACGCCCATGCTGGGCGCACAAAATAACTATTGTCAAAGTTATTAACAATAGTTACTATGTATCGGCCAATCATTTCACCACCTAAGGGATGAAATAAATTTCCAATTGTAATTTGAATTTAAAAAGAGCTAGCAAAATTAAAATCTACATCCCTAACTCTTTGCTTTAAAGTCTACACTATTTAGCATTTCAAATTATTAAATACTTTTGAATAAATATTTCCTGATCCTAATTAAAGTCTACACTATTTAGCATTTCAAATACGAGGAAAGTATAAAATTTAATAATGTTGGAAAACTAATAAATTCAGTACTTTTCAGTATATAAGGAAACTACGATGTTAAAAAGTAATCATAGACCGTAAAAGAACCTAAAAGAAAAATAATGCAATTATTTTTTACCTTTTCAAACACTTTTTTCATTAAAATTCTAATAGCAATAGCTATAGCATATACTTCAATTCATTTTTAATCCACTTCATATCTTTATCTTCTATAGAAAATAAAACAATACAACTTAGCTCATTATTCTTATTAACCCCAAATTTAACTTCATCAGAAACAATATATTTACTGATTTCATCATTGGATAATAATAATATAATTGAATTTTCAACAACATGAACTTCCAACATGAAGCCTGAATCAATAGTCATTTTATCCTTTAATAATTCTTTTTCAAACATAGGATGCCCATTTTCACATTCTGCATCTTTTATTTTATAATCTGAATCTATAAAAATCTTTTCTGCAGCAACTAACTTAATACATTTAACTAAACCAGTTGCCTTACTTACACCAATCTCAAGTAATGAGTTATATAAATTTCCCCACTTAATATTTGCAATAGTTTCTGGTTTTTCCTCTGATGCACTCCATTTTACTTCAATAGGAATATACTCCTCATGAATAAATGTTTCCTTAAGGCTCTCATTAGCATTCTTTATATACATAATATTTCCTTCTTTCTTACTGTCACCCATTAACTATATATTTTATTAATGTTTATTATAAACCCAATTAATATCATTTACCACAAATATCATTTTTTCTTCATTTTCTTCTTTTGAAGACAGCAAAAGCCAATGTTTCTTTAAGCCTACATAATCATTTTTATTAAGTCATGTTATAATAACTTAATCAGGAGGATATAAAAATGGATTATATAACTTTATTTGATTTTTGGAAAGACTTAAGTAAAACTCAGCAGCAAACACTATCGGCATCAATTTATGAAATATCTTTTGAAAATGGAAGAATAGTAAATGATTTTAATAAAAGCTGCAAGGGAATATTTGCTGTTAAAAAAGGTGAACTTAGAGCCTTTATAGTTTCTCCAGAAGGACGAGAAATAACATTATACAAAGTTTTAGAAGGTGAAGTATGTGTCTTAGCTGCATCCTGCTTAATGGACTCCATAGCCTTTGATATACTTATTGAAGCAGTTTCTGATACTGAAGTTTACCTTATTCCTTCAAAACAACTTAATAATGTAATGGAGGAAAATCCCAAGGTTGGACTATACATCTATAAAAGTGCCACTGAAAAATTCACCAAAGTAATGTGGACTATGCAGCAATTATTGTTTATGAAGGTTGATGAAAGAATTGCTAATTTCATATTAGATGAAACTACAAAACAAAACAGTAACATAATAAAAGTAACTCAAGATGAAATTGCAAAACAAATTGGAAGCGCCAGAGAAGTTGTATCAAGAATTCTTAAATACTTTGTAAGTGAAGGAATTTTATCTTTAAAGAGAGGTCAGATAGAGGTTCTTGATAAAGATAAATTAAAAAATATGATTAAAAATGAATTTTAAATAATGAAATTATAGAAATGTGACTATGTCACATACATAGCATCTAGGTTTTGATATTCTATATATCGAAGGCAAGATGCTTTTTATTTTATAAAATTAGTGAGGTATAAATATGATATCAAAAAAGACAGCTAATGTAGATAAAAACAGATGTGTATCCTGTGGTGCCTGTTACAATACTTGTCCTAGAAAAGCTATTTCAATTGTACATGGATGTTTTGCTGAAGTAGATATTGAAAAGTGTGTAGGATGTGGAATGTGCTTTAACGTATGTCCAGCAGGATGCATAACAATAATAAGCAAGGGAGATAAAATATAATGAAAAAGAAATGGTATCAATATATGTGGATATGGGCAATAGTTTATTTTTCCTTAGGTTTCTTTAATATATTATTTGCCTGGCTTGGACTTATAGATTTTACATTACCCTTAATTTTTGCTATGATATATGGAAACAAGTGGTTTTGTAACAATATGTGTGGCAGAAGTCAGCTATTTGTTATGATAGGTCAAAATAAAAAATGTTCAAGAAATAGACTTGCTCCTAAGTGGATTTTATCAAAACAATTTAGATATGGATTTTTAATATTCTTTTTACTTATGTTTTGTAATATGATATTTCAAACCTACTTAGTTGCAGCAGGTGCTAGTAACTTAACTGAAGTAATTAAATTATTCTGGACCTTTAAAGTGCCTTGGCATTTTGCATATACTCCAGGACTTGTTCCAGACTGGATAGCAAAATTCAGCTTTGGTTTTTATAGCATAATGTTAACTTCCACACTAATTGGATTAATTGTAATGGTGCTATATAAACCTAGAACATGGTGTACATTCTGCCCTATGGGTACTATGACACAGGGAATATGCAAATTAAAATATAAAAATAAATAATATAAGAGTTTTAAGGAGATAATAACATGAATAAACACGTAGAAAAAGCAATGGAACTAAGAGAATCAGGAGCAGATAACTGCGCTCAAGCGATTATGAAAACTTATGCTGAAGAAATTGGACTAACTGAAGATATAGCTTCATGTATTTCATGTAACTTTGGTGGAGGAATGAAAAGTGGAAGCACTTGCGGAGCTGTTACTAGTGCATTAATGGTTTTAGGTGCAAAAGGCATTGAAGATCCAGCAAAAATTAGAGAATTTAAGAAAACAATAATGAATAATCACGAAGGTACTATTATTTGTTCTGAATTACTTAAAGCTAATGCTGAGAAAGGTGGTAAAAAGAAAGAACACTGTGATAGTATGATTAGAGAAGCTATTGAATTAATTGATGAATATACTGCAAAATAAGAATATATAAGATTTAAGGGCTGTGACGTTAGTGACAAGCCCTTTTTTAAGTTTCAATATTAAGCTGCTAAAAAGTTAAAACTATTTATTTAATTTTCTTATATTCTAGTCTTTCATAAAGAAATGTTGTTATACTTTGATTGATATATGATTTATATATAATAATGTAATTTCACCAACATTTATATATTAAAGATCATTATATAAAAATTTTTATTTCTACTATAAACAAAAAGGACTGTCTAATATGACAGCCACCTGCACTCAGTCATCTCCATATTTGTGAAAGTTGCTTTAAAGGATGACTCCTCAGGACTACAAGCATAAATACCAAATTGAACAGCTTCCTCACCAATTTGGCAGCTGCTAAATGTTATGATACTTGAATATGCTTATAAAACAGAGGACTTACAGAAAATTTTAAAACCCACTAAATTTTCTATTCATATCTTTTATTTTCAATTCTTCGTAATGACACCTACAAATCTATAAATCCTTTATCTGTAACCTTAATATCTAAAAACATATCCTTTAAATTGTTCCAGCCCTTTTCTGAAACTGAATGAACCATTTCTGAAAACCACTTTTTATAACTAACAGCATCTCTTATAGGCATGTAACTATTACCCTCATCTAAAGATTTTTCTACTGCATCATTATACACATCTATAATATCTTTTCCCTCTTTGGTATAATAGGTGCCATCTTTCTCTTCTAACTCTCTTATATCAAGACCTGTTACTTCTAAACACTGATGATATAAATTAAACTTTAGCTTTCCTTCATCTGTTATCTTTTTGTTATTATGATTATTATCTAATGATGATATAATAATGTGTTTAAAGAGTTCAGATGAATTTTCATCCATTTCTAAAAGTTTTTTTATTTCCTCTGAAACGCTACCATTACTACCTTCTATATTGACAGAATAGGAATAGGGATCAATATTTATATTAAAACTAAAAGCTGTATTAATCCCTGCTTCTTTCAATATATTGCTAAACTGATTATTTATTAAATTTCTATGGAATTCACTTTTACTCATATTAAGTAAACCTTCATTTTTACTACCCAAACCTCTAAAAGCAGAATCTCTTAAATCACATGATGAAAGCTCTCCTGTATTCAACATCTGAATTTCATTTGTAAATGCAATCTGACGTTCAGTATCAGTTAAATCAGCTACATAATCAGATGAATTTGGATTAAAATACTTATTAATTATATAATCTTCTGGATTAGAATGATTCTTAGCTATTAAAGCAAGCTTTTTATACTTATCCTTTAAAATATCCTCATAAGCACTAAATTCATCTTCCTACTTAACTTGAGCTTTAAGCTTACTTCCTGCCTCATTTATAGTCTTTTCATTCTTCTTATCTATTTTTTCAAGATAGCTTGAAATATTTATATTCTCATCAATTTTTCTATTTTCTGATATTCCTTTTTTTAAGCTTTTAGAAGCTTTTTTACTCAAATTTATTGTATCTTTATTAACAAAATTATTTAATCTACTATTCTTTTTCCTATTACATAAAGATTGCTTAAAAGATACCATTTGTACATAATTATTTATCCTCATAATACTACCTCTTGGAAATTACAGTTTTATAATTTGTATTTGCTAAATCATAAGTACAGTCAAAAGTAAGTGAATTTCTTTCTCCATCGCAGTTAACAGCTAAGAAAGGAATTACTGAAGAAATACGAACTGCTTTCTTCTGCTGGCAGAATGGCAGTTACACTTTTACCTTCTATATATCTTCCCATGTTATATGCAGAAGACGCAGTATAATTATCTCCATTTACTGTATCCATTGCATAAGCTGCTTTCACATTTATAATACTCACAAAAATAAATGCAAAAATACTTAAAATAACTTTTTTCTTAAAACTCATAATACTCTCCTCCTTACACATATATATGTATTTTTTTACATTTTATTTATATTTTTCTAATGTTTTATTTTAAATCTATTTGCTGTTTTCCACTCTACATTAAATGTAAAATATAATGAAAAATAAGACAGTAGGTAGATTTGTATAAAGCAAATCTACCTACTGTCTTACTATTAGTACTAAAACTACTGCTACTCTTCCAATAAGAATATATATTTTCATTTCATCTATGCCAAAATAAAGTTTATTTTCTTATTATATCTGCTCCTAATAATTTAAGCTTTTCCTCAATTTGAGGATAACCTCTATCTATATATTCAATTTCAATTTTAGCACCCATTTTATTTAATTCGTTGATATGTTTATATCTATTTTCCTATATGTTCTCATATATAGAGCTTCTTCCTTCTGTAATACTTAATAATACAGATAGAGACTACTGAATGTCTGCTGCAAATCCTGGATAAGCTTCAGTTTTTACATTTACTGGCTTTAACTTTTTATCATTGCTAACTCTTATACTACAATCACTAGTTTCAATATTTACTCATATTTCCATAAGCTTTAATGAAATTGCTTCTAAATGTTTGTTTATTTATCCTAAAAGTACTTACCAGAAAACTTTTCTCTAATTACATCAAATAACTCTTTAAAATCCTCTTCATTTTTATTAAATATTTCTTCTAATTTCTCTCTTGCTTCTTTGTATTCGTTACTATTTTCATCAAAGTTAACTATTGGTCTAAATAGAAAATGACATTTTGTAAATAGTATAGGATGTTGTTTTGCAAAATTATTCATCTCATCAATATGTCTTTCTTCCTTAGTTGCATTATGTAAATACTTAAACATGAAATCATATTTGTTAATCATATTCTTCCTCCTACTTTCTTTTCATTCTATTAAGTTAAATGAACATTGATCTTCTCAGCCCTATAAAAGGAGAAAAAAACAATGAACAGAACCAATAAAACATATTTTTTGATATTTTTATAATCATAATTTATTATACCAGAAAATCTGTACTTTTTAGTATTTCTAACAATGAAAAATTTATACTTTTCTTAAAAAAATGATGACAGATTATCTCTATCATCACTTTTTATATTCTTATTCTCTTTTATTTTAACCATAATTTAATTGTAAATTATTTTAATGATATATAAATATTAATCTTGGCATTTTCAAAATCTGCTAAATCTATAAAAACTTCACCTTGATTTCTATCACCTAAGATACCGTGAGAAAGAATAGCAACTAGATATTTTACATTTCCGTTGTAATTTTATGGAATACAAATAGTTCATCTAATTGTCACACCATTAGCAGTCTTACATTCAAATTGAATATCTTTTTCTTCTGATACATTTCCACTAAACATTTCAGGATTAAATCCATTTGGATTACCTCTATTATTAGCAATATCCGTTGTATTTCCACATTCGCCTAATATAAAGGATAAAAAAACACGACTAACTGTAATCGGCTGTTTAAGCCACATTATAAGTAGTCGTGAATTTATGGTGGAGGTGATAGGTGTTACCCCCTCACTTTGTAGCTGCAGGCAACTCACCTATAAACACTCTAAATAAACTATAAGGTTTTTCTCTTAAATCTTTTCCATAGTGATACCTTGCTTGTCTATGCAATTGATTTACTATAACATACAAATATCCATCATATCCTATAGTAAAGGTATCTGGCCACAATAAATATGGACTATGAAGAATAGTTTCCATTACTCCATCTTTTGTAATCTTTCTTATACTATTATTTTCGTAATCCCCTGCATATATTGTGCCTTTTCCATCTGTAATTAATCCATCAGATGCACCCTTTTCTCCTAAATATTTAACATAGGAATGAAGGGCTTTATCTGGAATGGATTCATCCCTTAAAACTTCAGTCTCTATTGAATATAAATCACGACTTGCAAGAGGACAGAAGTATAATATCTTTCCATCTTCAGATATTGCAATTCCATCTGCACCTATTGTAACATCAGAAGTTTCTTTTCTTTCATTTCTATTAAGCATTATTTTTCCTTCTACCTTTGGAATAAAATCTGGATCTGCTGCTGTAGATAAATCACCATTTAAACGTCTAAAGGCTCTGCCATCACTTAAATCTACTACAATAATTCCGCCTGGTCCTTTATCTGATGAATCTGTAATATATGCATATCCTTCTTTGCCAACACGATAATCAAAACGAACATCATTTAAGTATGTAGTAGGAAGCACTACATCATTTGAAAATGTATAAACTCTTTTCATTTTATTAGTTTTAAGATCTATTGCTACAAGCTTTGCTCCTCCCTCTATAGGCTCTGAAAAATTTGGAGAAGCAGTATCAAGAACATAAAGGGTACCACATCCATCTGCAACAATACTCTGTACACTTATAAAACAATTCTGCAAATTATCATAATCTACTTTATTAGTTTGTAAATCAGGATAAGGTACTAATTTATCACCTACAATTTCCCCTACTGTGAACTTTACATCATCTCCCCACTTAGGGAAATTAACAAAAATTCGTCCCTCTTCAGAAATAGTAACACCTGTAGGCATGGCATCATAAAAAGAAAATACTGATTCTAATTTACCAAAATATTTTTCACTAGGTAGCTTTTTCTTTTTCATATTTCACCCTTTTTATATACTTATTGCTTATATTAATATATGTTGAAGGTGGATATTTGAAATTATAATTTAAGGTTAACCTGGGATTTTTATTTTTCAGCAAATACAAAAAGCTGTATGCTTACTACATGCAACTTTATTTTTATTGGCTACCATTCCTTATCAATCTATCTTCTATAATCCGGATTATGTTGCATCCATCCCTCAAAGGTATCAACACTAGCATCTCCATCTCCGTCTACCCAAATCTCTCTACCATCAGGTAAAGTTCTATAATGTGGTGACACATGATGCATATTAGGATTTTCCACAAGATGTGTTGAATCATGATCTTCTAAAATAGCATCCACACCATCAATTCCAATTGAAGCTGTAGTTACTATTCCTTTTCAACTCCTGCAACTGTTCCTACTGTTCCTCCTAATTTCTTGAAAAATCCCACACATTTACCTCCTATGAAAATTTCTTATTGTTTAGCTCATTATCTAAAACTAGTTTACATTACCTAGCTTTATAACTTCTACTAAATTTTTTCAAACATTTTGCATATCTATTTTATAAAAATTTTATATAAATTTAAAGCTACAGGTCAAACCTATGGCTTTCTTTTATAATTATTTATCTTCTATTTAATTATAATTATTTCACATAATTAACTGTATTATCTTTTCTCTTAGGTGCTTTTGAAGGTGTATTATCTGAATATCCTAGAAGCACTGCATGTAATGGAGTATAGTTATCTGGTATATTTAATTTATCTCTAAAATATTCATTCTTTTCACCATTAAATACAGCTGCAGTAGCCGCAGCCCAACATGATGCTACTCCTAAAGAATGTGCTGCAAGAAGCATATTTTGAGTAGCTGCTGCACAGTCTACATCTTTAAAATTACAATCATTATTTCCTGAGATTAAAATTACTGTAGGTGCATCATATGAAGGCACAAACTTTTCATTGTTTCCAACTCTTCTAAAGGTTTCATTATCTGACTTTTTAAAAACTTCTTTTGTCTCAAAATTCATTTCATCTAATATATCTTTATTTTGTATAGCTGTAAAATGCCAAGACTGATGATTTTCAGCACTTGGTGCATAAAGACCTGCTTCTACTATTTGCTGCACCTCTTCATCTTTTATTTGTTCTGCTTTAAATTTTCTTGTAGTTCTTCTTTCTTTTATACATTTTAATACTTCATTCATCTTTAGTCCTCCTAGCAATATTTTTATTAATGCTATTCTTTCTTCATAATTATTTTGTTCATTTTATTAAATTAATATAGGCTATATTTTCAAATAAAGTGATAATTCAAATCACTCATTAAAATATAGCCTAGCTATTAAAGATTCATCACTTTTATCTATAATACAGCCTATATTAATAAATTCTTACCAAGAATAAAAATTAAGAACCATAGGTCAAACCTACAGCTCTCTTTTATATAAATTTATTTTAAATTTTTAATTCCCTCTTCAAGCATTTCCATCTGAAGAATTGTTTCCTCATCTTTAATAACCTTTTCTGTGTGGTTAACTATAGTATCATAAATTCCATCATATACTCTTCCATAATCTCCATCTACAGTCTTAACCTTTTCTTCATGGAAATCACCCTCTTCATCATAATAAGTTATAGTTCCAAAGTCTTCAGTCCTGTCTTTTCCAAAGTCCTTATTATCAGGCATATAAAACATCTTTAAACATTCTTCCTGACGATCTTTTTTTGCCTTTATAAACATTCCCTTTTTACCATAAACAACGAAGCTTGGTCTTTCCTTTATTCTAAAATAGCTTGATTTTACAGATACTTTTAAGATTCCATAGTATAGATCCAAATCAAAATAATCATTCATATGTCCTTCTCCTAAAAGCTGACGCACATCATAATGTATTTTATCTGGCTTTCCAAAATAACTTATTACCTGATCTAAAGTATGACATCCATGACCATATAAATATGATGCCTCAGGCTTAAATTCATAAGTATTTAAAGGTACTTCTGGTCTATAGTAGTCAAAATGCATCTCCATCTCAAGTAAATCTCCAAGCTTTCCACTTTCTATAACCTTTTGAACTGTTAAAAAGTCGCTATCGAATCTTCTATTTTGATATGCAGATACAAATAATCCTTTAGCTTTTGCATATTCAAAGATTTCTTTAGCCTGCGCACTAGTTTCCATAAAAGGTTTTTCTACAAGACAGTGTTTATTATGCTCTAAAACCATTTTTGCATATTTAAAATGACTATCATGCTTTGTACATACTACTACCATATCAATTTCTTCATCATTTAAAAGCTCCTCAATATTATTTGTATAATGTACACCTTCTATGTAGTCCCAAACATCATGGTCTGGATTTCTTCTATAAATAGTCTTCACCTGAAATTTATCTTTTCTTTGCAAAACAAATGGCAGATGATATCTATTTGTACTCTTTCCATTTCCTATATATCCAATTACTAATTTATTATTTTTCAAATTAAGCACCACCTTCCTATAATTAATTATTTTATATCATAGAATTATTGAGATTAAAATATAATTTACCTATATAAACTAAAAAATTTTTTTGAATTTAGGTAGGTAAATTATAATCTTGTCACATTATAGCCCTTACTATTATTTAAGTAACTCCTTTGAAATTTCCTCAAATCTTTCATCACTTATGCCTAGCTTTTTCTTAAATGGTTCATCTTCCATCCTTGCAACAATTACTTTATCAGGCTTTATTTCATTAATAATATCCTTTAACTTTTCAATGGTTTTTTCATCATCATTGTAACCTTTAACTATAGTAACCTCAAATATAAACTTTCCTTCATATTGTTTATTAAACTCTATCATATTAGAAATATATTCTTCTAATGTATATCCTTCAATAGGTCTTTGAATTCTTTTAAAATCCTCTTCTGTTATTGTTTTTATTTCTCCAAAAATTTCATCACAGCTATTAGCTATTTTTTTATATTCTTCTCTTCCAAGTAAGTATCCATTAGAAAGAAGTCTTACTTTCACTCCATTTTCCTTTATAAAATCAATAATATATGGAAGCTTATCATTTACAAAGGCTTCTCCCTTTGAATTAATAAATACTAATTCTGGTTTTGTTTTTTCTATCATATCCTTTAACTCAGATAATGAATCTTCTATGTTTTCAAATTCAACTTGCTTATCTACCTTATTTTTTGATCTTCCAATAGGACAAAATATGCAGTCAAAATTACAGTACTTTTCTGGAAGCACATTAATTTCTAAAACTCTCTTTCCATCCTCTATATAAATATCTTTGTAACTAAAATAACTCATCAAATTTTCCTCCTTAAATTTTTCTTTTCTTTAGTATTACTAAAAAGACTTACATATCTATAACAAGTGCCACTGTCAAAAGAAATTTATAATTTTTTTTATATAGAAAAAAGCCTAGGAGAAATATTAAAAATATATCTCCCAGGCTTTTATCCTTCCGTGAACACAAATTAACTTGTGTGTTTTCTCTCGGACCTGCCAAGAAAGTCTCCTGCGGAACCCTAGAAAACTAATTTCTATTTATTTTAATTTTAATGAATTCTAAATTACTTGTTAATGATATCATTATTAAATTAATCAGTCAACATCTAAATTCCATCCAAACTCTCCTGAATAAATCATCTGTTTTGTCATTCCACCATCTATACAGATATTTTCTCCAGTAATAAACCCTGCTTTATCTGAACACAAGAATAAAACCATATTAGCAATATCCATTGGATTACCCACCCTATGTACAGGTTGCTGAATAGCATCTGCTCCTGTATATTCTGTGTAAGATGTATCAATCCATCCTGGAGATATGGAATTTACTCTAACCTTTCCTGCTAAACTTACTGCAAGGGCATGGGTTAATGCTGAAATTCCACCTTTTGCTGAAGTATAACTCTCAGTATTTGGCTGACTCATTCTATCTCTTGATGATGAAATATTAATAATTGATGCGCCTTTATTAAAGTATGGCATAAATAATTTTGAAAGATAAAATGGTGCAGTAACTCCAACTCTTAATGCATAGTTAAACTCATCATATGTACAATCATCTATTCCCTTCATTAAAGGTATTGCATTATTAATCAAATAGTCAATATGACCAAAATCACTAATTACCTTTTCTACAAACTCATCTAAAGTTTCTTTTTTAGAAATATCCCCAACAAAATAATCATTGTCTTTTATATCTATAATACATACGTTGCAGCCATTTTTTCTAAATTCATCAGCAATAGCTTTTCCTATGCCTTGTGCTCCACCTGTAATAACAGCAACTTTATTTTCATAACTCATATATATCTTCTCCTTAAATTTTTTCATTTATAAATGTAAAATATCATATTATAAAATTATGTCAATATAATAGACTTACTTGCATATTAAAACTTTCCTTGTTACTATACTTAATATAGCTTATGTAGGAGATGACTTATGAAAGAAGAAAGTATATTTGAAATATATAACAAAAACTCTAATACCTATCCACTAATTGTAAGTATGCCCCATAGTGGCACAGTAATACCATCTTCAATAAAAGAAAAGTTAAAAAAAGATGCTATTTTATCTAATAGTGATTGGTTTTTACCTGAGCTTTATGATTTTCTTAAAAACATGGACATAACCATCCTTGAAAATAAATTAAATAGATATGTTATTGATGTTAATAGAAAGGTTCATAAAAAAAATCCTATTAAATTTAGGACAAGCTTAGTATTTCAAGCTACAGCCTATGGAAAAGAAATCTATAAAAGTTCAATATCAAAAAAAGAAATTGAAGATAGAATAAGATTTTACTATAATCCTTACCATAACACTTTAGAATCTTTGATTAAAGAAAAACTTAAACACTTTAAGAAAGTATATTTACTAGATCTTCATAGCTATTATGATAAACAGGAAAATACTGTTCTTATAAGTAATCAAAATAATAAATCCAGCTCAAAGGAAAGTTTAAATAAAGTAAGTAAGATATTTAGAGAAAATAATTTTAAAGTTAAGGAAAATGAATTGTTTTTAGGTGGGTTTATTACTGAGTATTATGGAAACAAATTCAAAAACAAGCTTGAATGTATTCAAATAGAACTTCCATATAATATTTATATTGAAGATAGGCAGTTTGGAGATGAAGTTGTTAATGGATATGATGAAAAATTGTTTTTGGAAACTAAAAATAAATTAGTTGAAGTTTTTAATAAAATAAAGGGGCTGTCCCACTAAAAAATAGTGTGGTAGTTCCTTTTCTCTATTAGCAAAAAGTTATGTGAAAAAATAAAAAACTTTCGTTATAATAATCTTTAATAGATAAATGTTGGTGAAATTTCAAAATCATATTATTAGAATATTTAAATAAACTATAACAACATTTATTCATGAAAGAATTCAAGATATTTTTATCTTTACCCTATAAATTCCCCCTTAAATAGTTGACGGCAATGGCTGTTCTATGTTCTAAGCTTGTCTTATCTAAAATTGCTGTAATATAATTTCTAACAGTTCCTTCAGATATGAAAAGTTTCTTGCTTATTTCTTTATTGCTAAGGCCTTCACTTATAGCTATTATTATATCCTTTTCCCTGTGGGTAAAGTCATAATTATTAAAAAGACTCTTAGTACCATTTCCCTGAATCTTGCTTAAAATCGTTTCATTCATTACTATTGTATCGTTAAATACTGAATTTATTGAATTCACAATTTGATCTGGCGAGTTATTCTTTAAAATATATCCCTTTGCCCCATAAGAGAGAGCTTCATTAACATAATCTTCTTCATCAAAGGTTGTAAGAATAAGACACTTAGTATTTGTATTTCTTACAATTTCACGTACTGCCTCTACTCCATTCATCTTTGGCATTCGTATATCTATTAAAGCTACATCTACTTCATTTTCTCTGCATAATGTAACTGCTTCTAGCCCATTTTGGGCTTCTCCAACTACTTCTACATCACCTTTTAAAGGAAGTAATATCTTTAAACTTTCCCTTATTAAAGCATCATCATCACAAATTATAATTTTAACAGCCACCTAAACTATCCCCCTAAAAATTAATAATCATATTAATAACAAAACCTTCATCATTATAAAACTGAATCTTACCATTAATAGCTTCTATTCTTTCTTCCATCCCCATAAGTCCAAGACTTTTAGTTATATCACTAGAGCCTCTTCCATCATCTCTTATACCTATTCTTGCAAATTTATTATATACATTAATAGAAAAATATAAATTAGAGGCTTTAGAATACTTTGAAGCATTAGTTAAAGCTTCTCTTAAATTATCTTGAATTACTGCAATTTGAGAAGTTTTAAACCTTTTTATATCTCCTTTAATTTCAATATGAGTCTTTATATTAGTGCTATACTGAAAAGATAGTAAATCCTTTTTTATTTCTTCAAGAGATACAACGCCTTCTCCTGGCTTTGAATTTCTTAGAAACTCTCTTACTTCATCCATACCACATCTAAGACTATCCATAGCAGTAAGAAGATATTTCATGCTGATTTCATTACTTTTTCCCATAGTTTCCTTAACTACTTCTAATTGCATTATTGCACTTGTAACCCTATGCCCCATATGATCGTGAATTTTTTGTGCCATATAATTTCTTTCTTTTAATGCAGCTGTTATATCCTTCTGCTCCATATATTTTCGTATATTAACTACCTTTTCCTGAAGCATATCCTTCTGAAGACCTTGAAGTTTATTAAGTCTTTTAAGCTCAATTTTATCCTTAAACTTGCTTTCAGCTTCAAAAAGATATAAATATAATAAAATTGTATATATAATTTCATTACTTATAGGTTCTTTAAAAAAAGTAAAATTGCTTGAAATAACCGTAATTATAACTATAAAATTTATAATACTCCAATTAAATATTTCATACACCATTAATGGAATAAATAAATTAACTGCACTAAACCCTTGAATTTTAACTATAATAATAATCATAATCTGAAACATACTTATAATATTTTTATTTATCTTTAAAAAATATTTTGAAAGCTCTAGCAAAACTAAAAATATAACATAACTTATATTTATAATAGTATCATAACTACTTAGCTTATCTTGACCTATTAATAATATGCAAAAAAAAAACAATTAAAATATATAGCTCAGTTACCCTTTTCTCCATTTACCTTCCCTTACTTCCTTTTTATAACACCAATAGCCTTTCCAAGTACAAAAAATTCCTGTTCTTTAGTAACTTCAATAGGTGCATATTTCTCATTTTCAGGAAGTAAAAGCACTTTTTCTTTTTCCATTTTAAATCTCTTTAATGTAGCACTTCCATCAATATTAACTGCCACTATTTCTCCGTTAACTGGAGAATTATTTTGTTCTATTACTACTAAATCTCCATCATCTATGTTGGCATTAATCATAGAATCACCTTTGATTTTTAGTATAAACTTATTGTTTCCGCCCTTAACCCAATACTTTGGAAGAGAGAAAGCCGATTCTTGAGTTGGATTTATAAGAATAGGTTCCCCAGCTGCAATATTGTTAAACACTGGCACTTCCACTAGCTCAGCCTTATTGTACTTATCCTTTTCTTCGCCAACAAAACTTACTTCATGACCATTATCCTCAAGAGTAAAGTCAAATTCTCTTCTATGTTTTAAATCTAAGAATTCATACTTATCTAGTATCTTTTCTTCATTATTTATAAGAATATTTTTTATATTTCTTTCAGCAACATCAGTTTTAAAATTAAATATTTTCTTATTATCTCCAAAAACCTTCTTAGCATATACTCTTCCCTTTTTAACAAGAGCTGAATATATATTTTCTCCTTTATCAATATCAACTGCCATGTTTACACTTCCATAAGTCTTTTTATTATATAAACTTAAAAGGAAATCTAATTCAATTTTTGATAAGGATTCAACATTATCAATAAATATATGTACATATCCCTTTGTCTTAAGGCTTAAAACTTCTTCTAAAGCTTCAAGCACTTTATCTTCTTCATCTTGAAGATTTTTAGATAGTAAAGCTTCATTATAAATTTTAAAAAAGTTATACATATCATATCTAGCTTTTGACTTTCTTCTAAGACGCATTGGAGTTCCTAATAAATTTAAATAGTCCTCTTCACTTTTAACTTTATTATTTTTCATAAATCTAATTTCACTTAAAATAAGGTGAAGATTTTCTGATTTAAGCTTTTTGCAGAATCTAAATTCATTATTATTTAAAACTTCAAGTACTATATCTTTCTTTTCTTTTAGAGAAGCTACTTTTTCTTCATTTGAATATTTTGAAATAAGTTTACTTAGAGTTATAAATTCAGGATCATTTTTAGAAGATAGTAAAGATACATATTTAAAGTCATGCTTGTTTTTAACATCTTTATATCTGCTTTCTAAATTATCTTTAGAATTCTTTTCCTTTTGAACCACAAGAATTTTATCCTCTTCTTCGTAAGCAAAATTATTAGACATATTTAAAATTCTATGTAAAATAGCTTCACTTTTCCCTGTATTTGATCTTCCTTTTATAATATTGTATTCATTAGGTTTACTTTTAATAAAACGTTCTTGTACTTTTAGCAGCTTCATATCTTTCAATCCTCTATTCTTCTCTTATCATTAATAATATAATACCCTAAAAACCTAGTTAAAGCAAAGATTTTAATAAAAATGCTATCTTTTTTGGAAATTCATTGTAAAAGAAAATAATGTTTAATAGATATTGCTCTTTCAGACATGGTGGTCTTTCATAAATAAATGTTGTTGCAGTTTACCTACTGATTAAAATAGAACTATCATACTAACTTTCTATTAATTCATACAAAAGATCTATATCATTAAATATTTTTTCTCTGCAAAACATTACAAACCAAGATAAATAATGAGATAGATACTTAGTTGCAACACCATTAAATCTATTAAACCAATTTTTATAGATTATCCTAAAGTTTTTTATAATTTCATTATCAGCTGGTATATTCTTATATGAAGCTGCTGTATATTTTTTAGCTGCTAAATAAATATACCTATCCACATAAGGTATAATATTAGAGTTTGCACTAATTCTAGGAACAACCTTTAGCTCAAATTCCTTAAAGCTCCACACTCTCTTGCATAGTGGAATTAAAAGCATAGTATCCATATCCCCACACCCTGATACCACTAGTACTTTTTCTCTTTTATTTGTATATATTTTTTTCTTTCCTTTAAAGTTCTCTTTTACAGAAATTTTAGTCATATGTATGTTTCCTTTTAGCATAACTTGACTTTGTATTTTTTGTAAAGATTCTAAAACTTTATGCCTCCATGCAAAAGCTGTATTAATGTTTATATTTAAAATCTTTGAACATTCCCTCAATACTTTTTTCTCTAAAATAAGTTCACAAAATTTAAACCAATCAGATGGTTTCTTTTTAGAATAGCTCCAAATAGAATTAGTTGCTAAAGAAAAAGTTTTTTTACATTCTTTACACTTAAAACGCTGAATTCCATTGAATTTACCATACTTTATGTATATCTTTGATTTACAGTTAGGACATTCATCCATCTTTCTTTTATCATAGATATTATTCTTTAATAGTACATTTACATGGTCTTTTAATTTAGTATAATCAGTATCTACTTTAATCATTTTTATTCACCTCATATACCATTATTGCCACAAATATTATTTTCAAACCTTACCAACATTTCTCTATTAAAGACCCTCTATAGAAAGATTTTTAATTTGCTATAACAAAAAATGATACCTCTAAATTACTTAGAGATATCATTTTTCCTTAAATACTATTTTCCATAATAAGAAGCCATTGATTGTCTAACCATAGGTACTAAATAGTGGCTTCCTCCCTTGTCCTTCACATCTTCTGCCATTGAAACAATTAGAAGATTATTATCATTTTGATTTGTAGTTGTAGCCACAAACCATCCTGTTTCTGTTCCTGTAGCATCATCTTGAGATGCTTTTATTTCTGCTGTTCCTGTTTTAGCTGCAATAGTAAGTCCAGGGATTCCAGCATTATGAGCTGTTCCATTTGGATTTTCTACAACTTGAACCATTCCATTAACAACTGAATTTATTGTGTCCTTTGAAGCCACATTTTCTTTAAATGCTTCGCCCTTTGCATTAGCTTTATATTCTAAAGTTGGTTTTATCATTGTTCCATTATTATTAAACATTGTGTACATTGTAGCTAAGTGAACTGGATTAACAAGAACTTCTGCTTGACCATATCCACTATCTGCAAGTTTAACATCACTATCCATTTTTCCATAGCTTGAAGGTGTAAGACCAAAGCTAAATGGTAATTCCTCATTAAATCCAAAGCTATTAAGCTTAGAAGTAAAGTTGTCTTTTCCTATATCAAGAGCTGCCATAGCAAAGTAAATATTATCTGAATAAATTAAAGCATTATCTAAGTTTGCATTAGCATATTCATGAACTCTTGTAACATTATAGCTTCCCCAGCTTGAATCTTTTTGCCAAGACAATCCACTTATATTTTTATCAGCATCTTTATCTAAAGTTTTAGTTTCAAGTCCAATTACTGCTGTTATAGGCTTGAATGTTGAACCTGGTGCAAAGGACGCCTTAAATCTATTATATAATGGTTTGTTTGCATCATTATTAAGACTGTCCCACTTTTCATTTGACATACCTAAAATGAAGTCATTAGGATCATAAGATGGTGTACTTACTAAGGCTAAAACTTCTCCAGTATTAGGGTTCATAGCAACTGCAGCTCCCTTGTCATTTGAAAGCTGAGTATAAAGACTATTTTGAAGATTAGTATCTATAGTAAGCTTAACATCTTGTCCATTTTGTAATTCCTTAGAAACTAATATACTTTTCTTTTTACCATTAGCTTCAGTAATATATATTTCAGCCCCATCAACAGCTTTTAACTTTTCTTCATAAAGTTTTTCAAGACCAGACTTACCAATTACAGAATTAGAATTATAGCCTTGTCCTTTTAAATTTTCTAAATCTTCTGCTGTAACAGCTTGAACATATCCTGTTAAGTGGGCTGTAGTTTGTCCTAGTGGATAAACTCTTGCACTTTTATCATTAATTTGAACTCCTTTAATTTGTAAAAGCTTTGACTTAGTTTCTGCATCATTATCAGATATAGTCTTTAATGGTACAAAAGTTGTATCAGTTACGTAAGATGCATTTAACTTTGAATTTATGTCTTCTACTGAAATTCCAAGAATTGAAGATAAAGAACTAATAGCTGCATCTTTATTCTCAAGTTTTCCTGGTACTATTCCTACATTTGCTGTTATTCCATCGCTAGCTATAATGTTTCCATTCCTATCTAGGATACTTCCTCTTTTTGCTTTACTAGTATTTATTCTAACTTTATTATCATCATCTAAATCTGGAAAAATAACATTTGAAGACCAATTAACGTTATATTCCTTATTATCTCCTTTAACTACTTCAACTGAGTTTGAAAAGCTTAATTCCCCTGCTGCTGTATTCATTTCAGTATCGTAGTTTATAGTAACATTACCTTTATCCTTTTTATTGTCACCTATTGTAACTTTAATGTTTTCAGCATCTATTCCTTCATAAATATTTTTGTTTCTTTTAACAAAATCATCTTCTGAAATTTTACTTTTACTTTCTTCTGAAAGAAGCTTATACATTTCTGAGTATTCCTTATTATTAAGTAATTCAAAATAATTAGAAACTACCATTTCAGCCTTAGTAGAACTTTTTGATACAAAATAAATTGATCCAGCAGCTGCAGCAGCTACTACAACTATACCTGCAAAGATAGCAATTTTTAAATTTTTATTCATATTTTACTTCTCCCCTTCTTCTTTTATTGTGCTTAATTATGTTATACTTTAAGTAAATATGATATCATTCTCAATAATACCATGTTTTATAAATAATTGTAAACTTAGAACTTTTATGCAAGAAAGGATTTGATTTTATGATAGAAATTTATTCTAACTATCCAGGTTTTGATAAATCTAAAGAAAGCCAGATACCAAGTATTACTTCCTATTTAATTGAGGATAATAAAATTCATCCAGCAATTATTGTACTTCCAGGAGGCGGATATGAATTTTTAGCAGATCATGAAGGTGAACCTATTGCCAAGTGGTTAAATACTTTAGGAATTAATGCCTTTGTTTTAAAATATCGTATTGCTCCAGAATACAAACATCCAAGTCCACTTCATGATGCACAAAGAGCCATAAGATATGTAAGATACAATGCTAAAGAATTTAATATTAATGCTGAAAAGATTGGAATATTAGGTTTTTCAGCTGGTGGACACTTAGCTGCTTCTGCTTCTGTTTTTTTTGATAATGGAATGGTGGGGCCACTTGATGAAATAGATAAAGTAAGCTGCAGACCTGATATGAGTATATTATGTTACCCAGTAATTAATCTTCAAGAATATGCTCATTTAGGTTCAAGAAATAATCTTATTGGAGAAGATGCTCCTGAATATTTAGCAGCTGAGCTTTCTTGTGAAAAGCAGGTAAAGAAGGATACTCCTCCAGCATTTATTTGGACAACTGCTGAAGACACTACAGTTCCTCCTGAAAATTCTATGCTTTATGCAAAAGCCTTAAAGGATAGAGGTATTCCTTTTGAACTTCATGTGTTCCCAAAAGGACATCATGGTCTTGGTTTAACTGACGAAGTTCCTTATGTTAAGAGATGGGCAAATTTATGTGCTGATTGGTTTAAAGAAATGAAATTTATATAAATAGAATAAAGTGGCTAACACCACGCTTTTTAGCGCTGAAAGCCACTTTGTAAGCCATGCAAAAGGTAAGTGACAGTCCAAATTTTATATTTGGTAACTGGAACTTACTCAGCAAACGAAGGTAAGTCAAGTTTCATAATAAAACAATTAACTTATTTTTCTTTTGTCACACTCTAGTTCTTAAAAAGTAATTATTCTAAGATCTAAATTTTAAATAGGATTGTTCAACTATATTATTATTTATACATTTCAACAAATTCAATTGGATGCTGAATAATTTTTGATGTTTCCTCTACTGAATAGCCCTCTCTAAGATACCGTTTTGCTATAACTGCCATAGACTCCCCTATCTCTATAATATGATGGTCTGGATCATAAATACGAACAACTCTTTGCTGCCATTCATGTTTCTTAGGTTGATGTACATATTCTATATCTTTATAATCCTTAATCTTTTGTATAAATTCATCAAAATCATCTACCTCAAAATACAATTCCATATTATTAGATTTTTCTATAACAGAATTAGCAGGCAGATTTACAAGCCATGCAAAATCCTCTTGTATTGCAAATCCACCACTAAATGTTATATTTCGTCCTAAGTCAAGAACGACTTCTTGATCAAAAAGTTCCTTATAGAACTTTTTAGAAACATTAATATCTTTTACTGCTAATAATGCTAATTTAAAGTTCACATGAATACCTACCTTACTAATTTATCATATCCAAAATATTTATATCTTTTCTTTTTATAAAAACTATTATCATACAACTTGCAAAAGATAATACTCCTGCTATAATCATACCTATATTAATTGTATAACTATTAATTATCTTCCCAACTATTATATTAGTAATTACTGATGCAAATGAAGAAACTGCATTCATTAATGATAATAATGAAACATATTGGCTATTATCAATAATACTTGAGGACCAAGTAAAGAAAATAGGAAGAATACTTCCAAAACCTAAGCCATATATAAATAATCCAACTACATATAAATATATATTTTCACTAAAATACATTAATATATAGCTTATACTCATAATTAAGAATAATACTGTTATATATTTATAGACATCCATATTGATATATTTTTTGCCATATATAAAACCTGCTATTGCTGTTCCAATTAAATAGAAAGCATATAAAAATGGCAGATTACCTTCAATTCCTTCTAATTTAATAGCTTTATTTTGACATACAAGAATAAAAATAGAATAAGATGAAAAAGCTGATGCTAGTACTATACTTAAGAAAATATATATAGGTTCATGTATAAAGGTTTTAAATGCTTTTATGGTATAAGAATTATTTTCTTCTATACTTCCAACATTATCTTCGAAACATATCAAACTTATAAATCCCATTATCAAAAATATAAATCCAGCTGCTAAATAAAAATATATTAAATCTATCTCTAGTAGGATTCCAACCAATAAACTAAAAATTATTGCTGTAATTGAAGAAAAACTTTTACTAAGAGAAAAGACTTTTCCCAAAGTATCTTGTCTTTTTGATTTCTTTTCAACCTGGGTGATCCATGCTTCTAAGGAACCACTTATAAATGCATCACCTAATCCTCCTGAAACTGCTGCTATATATATAAATTTTATCTACAAATAATGCATAAAATATATACTGAATAGCAGTTAATAAAAGTCCAAAAGCATATATCTTTTTTCTAGCACACTTATCTGCAAGATTTCCTGATAAGTATTCAAATATTAATGTAGTTCCCAGTAATATAGAATATACTATTGATATTTCAAATAAGTTTAAACTTTTTGTTATTAAAAAGCTCGTACAAACTCCTAAATTTATAGTTCCTATACATCCCTTTATCACATTCATGATTATATAAAATCTAGATTCCCTGCTCATATTAATTTTCCCCCCATTCCCATTATATTTTTCATTCCATATAATAACATATTTTTACAAAAAAAATCAATGTACTTCTGACTTTCTAAACTTCACCAACATTTCTCTATTAAAGACCACTATACAAAAATTCTTCTTTTATATTTAAAAATTTAAAAATATATTTTAGATCTGATATTACTAGTCATGTTATAATTTAAAAAGCCGATAATAATAAAAGAAAGGAGATTAGTTATGATAGTTATAGTATGTCTAGACAATAATAATGGTATGATGTTCAATAATCGCAGACAAAGTCAGGACAGAATTTTAAGAGAACATATTCTAAACTTAACAAAAGGCTCTAAATTATATATGAATTCTTATTCTTATAAACAATTTTCTAATGATGCTGCATCACAAAATATCATTGTTGATGAAAACTTTTTATTTAAAGCATCAAAAGAAGATTATTGTTTTGTAGAAAATATGCCTTTAGCAGAGCATATTGAAAGTATAGAAAAAATTATAGTATACAAATGGAATAGAGATTATCCATCAGACTTTACTTTAGATATTACAATTGATAATGAATGGAAACTTACACAAACTGAAGAATTCAAAGGTTCTTCCCACGATAAAATAACTGAGGAGATTTATACCAATGATTAAATCAAAATTTTTAAAAAAGCTGCTTATACCAGCAATATGTATAATGACTTTAGTAGGTTGTAGCTCTCAGCCTTCTAATACTACTGCAAGTAATTCAACTCAAGTTGAGTCTTCTCCAAGCTCTAATACAAGTGAAAATAAAGACTCAGCTTCTTCAAATACAGGTTCTACTAATGCAAGTAACAAAAGTGACTCTAGCCAAACTGTTGCTTTAAAAGATATACCTGCTTTTTCAGATAAAGCTTATGTAGCAATAAATAACAATGTTCCATACTTTACTGATAGCGATTATACTACAGTTTCCTTTGAAAGATATAGTGATTTAGATAGATTAGGAAGATGTGGCGTAGCTTATGCTAATATAGGAAAGGACTTAATGCCAACAGAAGAAAGAGAAAGTATTTCATCTGTAAAACCATCAGGATGGCAGTCTGTTAAATATGATAATGTAGATGGTAAATATCTTTATAATAGATGTCACCTTATTGGCTACCAGCTTACTGCTGAAAATGCTAATGCTAAAAACTTAATAACTGGAACTCGTTATTTAAATGTAACTGGAATGTTACCTTTTGAAAATATGGTGGCTGATTACGTAAAAGAAACTGGTAACCATGTACTATATAGAGTTACTCCTATATATGATGGTAATAACTTAGTAGCTTCTGGTGTTTTAATGGAAGCTAAATCTGTTGAAGATAAAGGTGAAGGAATTTGCTTTAATGTATATGCTTATAATAATCAGCCTGGTATAACTATAAACTATGCTGATGGAACAAGCCACTTAACAGCAAATGGACAAGCAGGAAGTTCAGCAAGTAGTAATTCAAGCAATAGTTCAAGTAGTACTTCCAATAAAAATTCAAATCAAACTGCTACTTCAACATCTGCTTCTTACGTGTTAAATACAAATTCACATAAGTTCCACCTTCCAGCTTGTTCTAGCGCTCCAAAGAAAGATTCAGCTGATAGAAAAGATGTTAATGAATCTAGAGAGCAGATAATTGCTGAGGGTTATGACCCTTGTAAAAAGTGTAATCCATAATTGTACATATATATTAAGAGGATATTATAGTGCCTATATCACTACAATATCCTCTTCTTTTTTATATCTACTTAGATGTAACTTCTATCTCTCCAGACTTAGTTATTGTAACCAATAAACCAACATCATAATCATCAGTTATATAAAGATTTGTTTCTTCAAATAACTTTCTAACCCTTTTTGAAGCTGTTCCAGAATCCTCTTCTCTATCAGTTGTAATAACTGCAATAGAAGGATCTACAGCCTCAGCAAATTCCTTTGAAGTTGCATCTTTATTACCATGATTTCCAACCTTAAGAATATCAGCTTTTACATCCACTCCTGAATCCATTAAACTTACTTCTTCAGCAAACTGCATATCTCCAGTTAAAAGTACAGTTTTACCATTTACATTAATTCTTAAAACTAATGAGTTATCATTGTCATCATCTGAGTTATAAGTTATAGGCCCTAAAACTTCAAAATAAACATCATCAGTAATATTAATTTTATCTCCAGCTTTAAGTTTTTCATGTTTTAAATTAAGCTCATTATCAACTAAAGAGTCTATGGCATTTGTTCCCTCCTCTTTATTCATTGATATTTCTGCTGAATAAACTATTGGAATATTATATTCCTTTGAAAGCTTTTTAAGTCCTCCAATATGATCCTTATGGGTATGAGTTAAGAAAACTCCATCAAGACTTTCTACATTATTAGCTTCTAAAGCCTTCTTAATAGCATCTACAGAATCCTTTGTACCAGTATCTATTAAATAGGACTTTCCTTCATACATAACTAAAATAGAATCTGATTTACCTGAATTAATAAAGCATATTGAAAAATCTCCATTTGAAGTTTCACTAATGATTTTAGAATTTAATTGACTATTTGTACATCCTGTCAGAGCAAAACTTAATATAAAAAATGCTGCTATGTACCTAAACATCCTCTTCATCTTTACAATCTCCTAATGTATATTTTTATTTACGCCAAATTAAGTTATATGGTATATATTTTTTTTCTGTTTCTAAATTTCTAATCTAATAAAAGTTTATTTACTTAATTTAACGTTATTTTTTTAAATTATACATCATCATGCTTAAACAAAACTTAAAACTCATAAACCTGCTTTGCATCATAATCCATATTCTTAAAATCTGAATTTAAAAATTCTACCTTAGATACTTTAAGTTTAACTAAATTCATATTAACAGGAGATTTTTCTAAGAATTTTGGATTAATGCCTTTAGCATCCATTACCATTTTATATTCGTTGCTTTCTCTATCTATAATTTCTGTGTCTCCTTCTGCTTGTAATCCCTTTAAATTATTAAAGCCAGAGTATTCTTCAAATATAGATACCGCTGCTATTTTATTTTCTATAAGTCCTCTAAACTTTAAGCCACCTTCAGTTATAAAATAAAAATTATCATTAATATATAAATATTCAATAGGAGTACATCTCATAAAATCATTAGACCCAGAAGCTAAAGCACAAGTATTATGTTTATTTATAAAAGCTATAATCTCTTCTTTTAATTTGTCTCTATTTAAAACCTTATCACCTTTATTAATAACTAAGGCCATTTCATATCCTTCATCTGCTGCTTCCTTTTCCTTAAATACACCAAGAGCAATAAGATTCATATTCTGCTTACTTAAGAATTCCTCAAGAATATTTTTATCTTCAAGAGTAAGCTTTTCAACTCTTATTTCACCATGAACAAATCTTTTGTAATCTACCTTTCTTCCTAAAACCTCTTCAATGCTTTTTAAATAACCATAACTTCCATATTCTGATATTCCAACACCAGTATAAGCTATCTTCTTATTTAAAAGAGCCTCTCTATTTTCTGAAATATATTTTTTAATGAACATGGCAGTATCATTTCCATGAAAGCCTACAACAAAAATAACATTGTCATATACACTAATATCTTGATTAATCTTCTTTACATCACAGGCCTTTCCACCTCCACATATAAGTGCAAAAATTCCTGCTATTTTCTTAGCTGTGCCATAATGACTTTCATATATAAATAAGCTTTTTTTCATTTTTCTACAGCCCTTTCTGTAAAATATTGTATATTTATCATTAGTATTTTATTACAAAAATTATTACAAAAAAATAAAACTGTCATAAAATCATAAGAAATTTCTCATAATTTAATGACAGTTCTTAATTTAAGTACTTAAACTTTAAGCTCCAATAGTGGCCATTATTATAGCCTTTATTGAATGCATTCTATTTTCTGCTTCATCAAATACAACAGATTGCTTTCCTTCAAAGACCTCGTTTGTAACTTCTACTCCATCTTCTAAACCATATTTCTTGATAACTTCTTTTCCTACATCAGTTTCATCATCATGATATGATGGAAGACAGTGCATAAATATTGCATCTTCCTTTGCATTTTTCATAACACTTTCATTCACTTGATATGGTTTTAGAATTTTAATTCTTTCATCCCATACTTCAGCTGGCTCGCCCATAGAAACCCATATATCTGTATAAATTACATCAGCATTTTTAGTACCTTCCTTAACATCCTCTGTTAAAGTGATACTTCCACCTGTTTCCTTTGCAATTTTTTTACATTCATTAACTAGTTCTTCACTTGGGAAAAGCTCCTTAGGTGCACATGCTGTAAAATTCATTCCCATTTTTGCTGAAGCTACCATTAATGAATTACCCATGTTATATCTTGCATCACCCATATAAACTAAATTAATTCCTTTTAAATAACCCTTCTTTTCTTCAATAGTTAAAAGATCTGCAATCATTTGAGTTGGATGGAATTCATCAGTTAATCCATTCCATACAGGCACCTTTGAATATTTAGCTAAAGCTTCAACTGTTTCTTGTTTAAAACCTCTATATTCAATACCATCAAACATTTTTCCAAGAACTCTTGCTGTATCTTTGATACTTTCCTTTTTACCCATTTGAGAACTTTTTGAATCTAAGAAAGTTACTCCAAGACCAAGATCATGTCCTGCAACTTCAAAGGAACATCTTGTTCTAGTTGAAGTTTTTTCAAATAGTAATACTATGTTTTTTCCCTTTAATTTATCATGTGCAATGCCACATCTTTTTAAAGTTTTTAATTCCTTTGATAAATCTATTAAATATTTAATTTCTTCACTGCTAAAGTCTAATAATTTCAAAAAACTTTTGCCCCTTAAGTTTAACGCCATAATAATGCCCCCTTATTATATTTTAGTTACGATACATTTATAATTATACACTATTTTCAATGATTTTTCCAGCAAAAATAACAAAAAATGCATATTTATGCAAATATACTTAATGTAATAGTATATTAATCATCTTATTCCAAATACAGGGACAGCAATATCTCTACTATAAACTTCCCATGAAGCATCAATACCTAATACTAAAGCAATTAAACTGAAGATATTATTTATGTTGATTAATATATTAGGCTCTAGTGAATACTGCCACTCTCCCTGCTGTTTTAAGTTACTTAAATAGTTATATCTCTGAATAGCTACATAGAAAAACATAACTCTTGCTATTGCATATATATACAAAGACTTCAAAACTAGAACATCTATATCTGAATCTTTTATTGAATTACCAGTATTATAATACCTACTTAATATTATATCTTTACCTTCTAAGGCAACTTCATAGGATAAAAGATCTGCAAACAGTACAAGCTGCACTGCTGCTTCTTGAATATCTAAAAGATAATAAAGAAACTTATCATTTTCGCTCATATTGATATTATTATCCATTTTTAATCCTTAATTTAGTATTATATATTAGTATAGCCTGTATTATTAATAAAAGTGATAAAAATTTATATTTTTCAAACCTTACCAACATTTATCTATTAAAGACTATCATTACTTATTTAAAAAGAATTTTAATGGTGCTTGTGCCAGTATAATAGCCAAAAACATAATAGCCGCTCCCATTATTTCTTTAAAACTAAGAGTTTGTCCAAGTATCATCCATCCTCCAAGAACTGCAAAAACTGATTCTAAACTCATTAAAAGAGAAGCTGAAGCTGCATCTGTATACTTTTGACCAATAATTTGAAAAGTATATGCTACGCCAAAGGATATAATGCCAGCATAAAGTAATGGAATATAAGCTGCTAAAATTCCACTTACACTTGGTTTTTCAAAAATAAACATTGGAATAGCTGAAATTATTCCTGATACAAGAAACTGTATACATGAAAGCTTAACTCCATTTACTAAAGGAGTATAGTGGTCTACTAACATTATCTGAATTGAAAAGAAAAATGCACATATTAAAGAAAGTATATCTCCTTTATTTATTGCCATTTCTCCATTTATACTAAGAAGATATAAACCTATCAAAGCTATAAAAGCACATAACCATATTTTCTTTTGTACTTTCTTTTTAATAAAGACACCAAGTAATGGAACTATAATTATATATAAAGCAGTTATAAAGCCTGACTTTCCTACAGATGTATATAATAATCCTAACTGTTGAAAAATATTTGCAATACATACAACTACTCCACAAAGAATACCTCCAATTATCAGTTCCTTTTTATTTCCTTTAACCTTACTATCATCTATAAGGTTAAATTTATTAAGTATAAATATACATGGAATTAAAAATATACCTCCTATAATTCCTCTAACGCATAAAAAAGTATAAGGCCCTATATAATTCATGCCTACACTTTGAGCAACGAAACCATTTCCCCATATTAATGCTGTAATAATTAGCATAATATTACCTTTAATCTTGCTGTTCATCTACTTTCTTTCCTCTCTTCCTACAGTAATATGTATAAGTTGACTAATAATTATCCACATTATATACTAAACATTGTAATTTTACAATTAAAAGCTAAAGGAGGAATATTATGAAAGAAGACTATACATATATCTTCTTAACTACTATTATTTTTAGTACCATGGAAATAGCTTTAAAGTTAGTTACAGGAAGTTTTAATCCTATTGAAGTTACCTTTATAAGATTCTTTGTTGGTGGTCTATTCTTAATGCCTTTTGCCTTAAAAGCTCTTATAAAAAAGAATCTTTCTATTGATAAAGAAGATTACATATTCTTTGCCCTTCTAGGTTTTTTAGGAACAACTATAAGTATGGGCTTATATCAATTATCAGTTCTTTATACTAAAGCCTCTGTTGTAGCAGTTTTATTTAGCTGCAATCCAGTCTTTGTAACAATTTCTTCATACTTCCTATTAAAAGAAGCAATTTATACAAACAATATTATAGCTTTAATTCTAGAAATTTTAGGAAGTGTTATAATAATTAATCCTTTAAGTACAAAGTTAGATCCTTTAGGAATAACACTAACTATAGCTTCAACTCTAACCTTTGCTTTATATGGAGTATGTGGAAAAAAGAAATGTGCTAAATATGGAGGAATTGTTGTAACATGCTTTAACTTTATTTTTGGAAGCTTAGAAATGCTTATGCTGATCTTACTAACACATATAGAAAGCATTTCAGAATTCTTCTTAAACCACAATCTTCAAATCTTTTCAAAAATACCATTATCATCAGGGTTTACCATGTCTACACTTCCAGTAATGATTTATATATGTATAATAAATACTGGTATAGGTTATGCATGCTATTTTAAGGCTCTAGAAAAAACTTCAGCAACTAAGACATCTTTAGTATTTTTCTTCAAACCAATTTTAGCTCCAATACTAGCTTTAATAATCTTAAAAGAATCTTTATCTTTTAATATGCTTATAGGTATATTATTAATATTGTGTGGTTCAATGACATCAATACTTCCATCACTTAAAAATAATAAAAATATTAAGCTTAAAAAGGCAGCATAAAATAAAAGGGTATGTAATTTTGAACAAAATAGACTGTTCAAAACTACATGCCCTTTAAAATATATAGCTTTCTAGCTTAAGCACCTTTCCAAAATCTGATACAATATCAAAGCTCATCTTTTTTCCATTAAGCTTTTTTATTAACTGTAAACTTGGTATATTTAAAATATCAGCTGCAAAAATAAGTCCTTCTATCTTATAATTTTCTTTTAAAAAATCTTTTATAAGAAGTAAAGCTTCATAAGCATATCCCTTTTTTCTTTCATCTTCACATATCCAAATTCCAACTTCCGGACATTCATCCTTCAAATTATAAAGCTCTATACTTCCAACAAACTTATCTTCTTCATTCCACAAGCTAAGCATAGTATTATCACCCTTTATACTTAAATTTATAAATTCCTGCAAAAAACTTTCAGCTTCTTTTATAGACTTAAAAGAATTTGCAAGCTGGTATTTTACTACCTCTTCAGTAAAGTTTTCATAATATAAAGCTGCCTCTTCAATTTTTGTAGAAGTTATTCTAAGCCTTTTTCCTTTTATTTCAATTGTATTATTCATAAAAAACCTTCTTAAATATTCTTAATGTATTCTTTAACTGATATAACCTTTTAATCTGAAATTCTTCATAGCAATACAAATCAACTATACTGTTCATTATAGAATAAATATAAAAATTATAAAAGAAAAATTTATGTTATTTTACATGCTGGTAATGCTAAAACTGGTAGTATTCTAATTTTTATTAATAACAATGACTAACTTTATGTATTAATAGCACACTTTCACGAATTATTATTGAATTTATTTCTTTAAGATATTATATTGAATTTATGTAAATAATTACATCAAAGAAATAAGGGAGATGATTAAACTATGAAAAGATCTTTATTAAAAACTTGTTCTATCATTGCTGGAGCAACAATTATTTTCTCATCACTTTCAATTTCAAGAAATCCTCTTGAAGTACAAGCTGCTTCTATGAGATCTGCAAGTGAAATTGTGCAGGAAATGGGAGTTGGGTGGAATCTTGGAAATACTTTAGATGCTAAGATTACTAACCTGTCTTATAATACTTCACCAATATCCTTTGAAACAGGCTGGGGAAATCCTGTTACTACAAAGGCTATGATTGATAAAATCAAAAATGCTGGATTTAAAACCATAAGAATACCAACTACTTGGGGAGAACACTTAGATGGTAATAACAAACTTAATGAAGAATGGGTAAAGAGAGTTAAAGAAGTTGTTGATTATTGTATAGCAGATGATCTTTATGTTATCTTAAATACTCATCATGAAGGAAACTGGGTTATTCCAACTTACGCTAAAGAATCTTCAGTAACTCCAAAACTAAAAACTCTTTGGACTCAAATATCTGAAGCTTTCAAAGATTATGATGATCATTTAATATTTGAAACTCTTAACGAACCAAGACTTGAAGGAACTCCTTATGAATGGACAGGTGGTACAAGTGAATCTCGTGATGTTGTAAATAAATATAACGCAGCTGCTTTAGAATCTATAAGAAAAACTGGTGGTAATAACTTATCTAGAGCTGTTATGATGCCAACTTATGCAGCTTCTGGTTCATCTACTACAATGAATGATTTTAAAGTTCCAGATGATAAAAATGTAATTGCATCTGTTCATGCATATTCTCCTTACTTCTTTGCTATGGACACAAGCAGCAATTCAGTTAACACATGGGGAAGTTCTTATGACAAATATTCTTTAGATGTAGAATTAGATTCTTACTTAAATACTTTTAAATCTAAAGGAGTTCCTGTTGTTATTGGTGAATTTGGTTCTATAAATAAAAATAATACTTCTTCAAGAGCAGAGCTTGCTGAATATTATGTTACAGCTGCTCAAAAGAGAGGTATTCCTTGTGTATGGTGGGATAACAACTATGCTGAAACTAATAAGGGTGAAACTTTTGGATTACTAAATAGAAGTACTTTAAACTGGTACTTTAGTGATATTAAAGATGCTTTAATTAGAGGATATAAAAATGTACATCCTGAAGCTACTGAAGATGATAAACCAAGCACAGATGTAACCAACCCTGATTCAGGCAATACTAAACCAGACAGTGGTAATACTAATCCTGGTACAGAAACTACTACTCCAACAGATAATGAAAAGATTTCAATAACTTCAAAAATTAATGATTGGGGCGGTGCTTACCAAGCTGATTTCACTTTAAAAAATAACACTTCAAGTGACATTAACAATTGGTCTTTTAAGATAAAGAAAAATGATATTGTGTTTACTAATTACTGGGATGTTAAGATAACTGAAGAAAATGGATATTATGTTGTTACACCTCAAGCTTGGAAAACAACTATCCTCGCAAATTCTTCTATAGTTATTTCTATTCAAGGCACTGGAAAAGTAATTAGTAATTTTGAGTATAAATTTGACTAGATAACCTAAATAAAATTTAAGCCTAAACAATATAACTTCTATCTTGTTTAGGCTTAAATTATACTACTCGTCCATCATATTACGGTTATTATATGAGTACACATTATAATCTCTCCAAATAAGTTCAAGATTTGTAAATGTATCTGAAATACTTTCCTTTTCTCTCATTCCTACTGCTATTATAAGTGCATTTATTACTGATAAAGGTGCTACTAATGAATCAACAAATGAAGCCATATTACTTTGAGCTATTAACGTATAATCTGCATGTGAAGCAAGTGGAGATAATAAACTATCTGTAAGTGCTAAAACCTTAGCTCCTCTTCTCTTAGAAAAATCTAAGGCATCTATAGTTTTTGTTGCATATCTTGGGAAACCAATCCCTATAACTAAATCTCCTTCTCCCACATTAATCATTTGTTCAAAAATGTCTGAAATTCCGTAGCTTACTATTCTTACATTTTGAAGAATTATATTCAAATAAAATCCTAAGAATTCAGCAAGAGCTGTAGAACTTCTAAGGCCTATTATATATATTTTCTTTGCTTCAAAAATTGAATTTAAAACTTGTTCAAAGGTATAAGGGTTTATCTTTTCAAGAGTTGCTCTTATATTTTCCATATCTGCCTTTAATACTCCCTTTAAAGTATCTCCATCAGAAATAAGGTCCTTTGAAAGCTCTAATCTTTGAACAGTTGTTAGCTTATTTTTTATTAGCTCTTGAAGAGCTTTTTGTAATTTAGGATAACCTAAAAATCCTAATTCATTTGCAAATCTTACTACTGTAGATTCAGATACACCTACAGAATCTCCAAGCTTTGCTGCAGTCATAAAAGCTGCCTTATCATAATTTTTTAATATGTACTCCGCAATAAGTTTCTGTCCCTTACTAAGTTTTGGAAACTTAACTTGGATTATTCTCATTAAATCTTTACTTTGATCATTTTTATCCTTTTCCATTAACCATTCACCCTATCATATATATCAAATTACTATTTAAAATTGCAATTTAATTTTATCATTTTATTCACGTCTATTCAATATTAATTGAAATTTGTTAATAAATCATCTTACTTTTTTTCTACTACCACAAGGGCAGGAGGGTTATTTTTTCTATTAATAAATCTATGTTCCATAACTCCAAATTTATTTTTTGGAAGTTCTCTTAAAAATTCCATTATGCAACTTTCTTCTTTCTTTCCTTCATCATGACCAGTATAAATACATATTGTCATTATACCTCCTGATGCTAAAAGTTCTAATCCATCCTTAATACTTTTTAAAGAACTTTTATGCATAGTTGTAATTGTCTTATCTCCTCCTGGTAAGAAGCCAAGATTATACATTATACAGTCTACTTCTTCCTTTATATATTCTTCAAAATTACTGTGAGAATCATTTATAACAGTTACATTTTGAATATTCTTTTCTATATAATTATCACAGGCCTGCTTTTGAATATCAAAGGCATAAACTTTTTCAAAATTATCTGCTAAAAAATCTGTATCATGGCCATTTCCTAAAGTTCCATCAATAGCTGTAACTTTTCTTTCTAAAAAATTTTTTATTATAGAATGACTTATAACACTAACATCTGAAACATACTTAAACATATTTATATCCTCCTAAAGCTTCTATAAAGTTTTTATATAATCAAGTTCAGCTTTAGTTAAATCTCTGTATTCTCCTCTTTTTAAATAGCCAAGTTTTATTTCTCCTATCTGCACTCTCTTAAGAGCTAAAACTTCATGACCTACTGCTGAACACATTCTTCTAATTTGTCTGTTTTTCCCTTCATGAATACCTATTTCAACTGTAGATTTATCATCTTCATATTTTAATACTTTTATTTTGGCAGGTGCTGTAACATATCCCCCAATATCTATTCCCTTTTGGAATTTATTAAGGTCTGCACTTGAGAATTCTCCCTTTGCAACAACAATGTACTTCTTCATAATCTTTTCTCTAGGATGAATTATCTTATTATATACTTCTCCATCATTTGTTAAAATAATAAGACCTGAACTATCATAATCCAGTCTTCCTATTGGGTAAATTCTTTCATCTACATTAATTAAATCTACAACTGTTTCTCTACCCTTTTCGTCCTTTGCTGAAGTTATTATTCCTTCAGGCTTGTTAAGCATTATGTAAACATGTCTTTTTTCTGGTTCTATTATTTTTCCGTTATATTCAACTACATCTTTTCCAGGTGTAACTTTAGTTCCAAGCTCTTCTATTACTAATCCATTAACTTTAACCTTTTTATCTAAAATTAATTCTTCGCATTTTCTTCTTGAGGCAACTCCGCAGGATGCCATATATTTCTGTAATCTTTCTTCCATAAAATTATCACTCCATTATATTACTCATTAGAATTATATCCTTAAGACAAATAAATATCAAATAAAAGAAAATAAAATGCGGATTAATATTAATCCGCATTCTAAAGAACTAAAGCTAACTAATAAATTGTCAATTAGCTAATTTTTTAACAGAACCAGCCACCGCCGAATCCACCAAATCCGAATCCACCAAATCCGAATAATAATAGAATCCATATAATTGGAAACCATGAATTATAACCAAATCCACCATATCCACCGAATCCGCCAAAACCATTATTGTATCCGTATCCATATCCATTATTGCATCCACATCCTGAATTGCATCTTCTTGTGCAGCAGTTATTAGTACAACAACAGCATTGATTTCTATTTCTCTTTGACATAGTAACTCAACCCCTATTCATTAGATTAATATATACTATTCAAATAGAGTAAGTTTTGTTAATAAAATTATGTCAATTTTAAATATATTTCTTTAATCTTTTGTTTGCAAACTTAACAAGTGCACCTATTAAGATAAAATTTGATAGTAATACAATATAAGAAATTGCGTTAGATGTACCCTTAGTAATATTTAAATAATTTCCTTCAAATAATATTTTTATTAAAATATTAGCAAAAAATAAAACCAATACAGATATAAAAGAAAACTCTACTATTACTTGTGCTTTTTCAATAATGAATAATTTATTACTGTTATTTATCTTTGCAGATTTATTTAAAAACCAAGCTAAGATAAACATACTAAGTATAAGTATAAATATAAAAGGAATAGTTTGTAATTCTGTATATTTATAATATTCAGGCTTAATTTCACCTACAAAGTATCCATAAATGCAATAAATAATTTCATATATTTTCCTAATAATTGTACTCTGAGAAATATCTAAGCCAGATAAATTTATGCATACACTATTTGCAAGATTTATACCTATAAAAAATAAAAAAGGTTCTGTTATTATAATAATAATTTCTAATACTACACTAGAAAATAAGGTATCCATTAATATAATATAAGAAATAAATGCTGTCCCTGATATAAAAAGTCTTGAAATATCTTTTATAAACATTTTATAATAGTTTGAAATGTACATTATTATATCTTTATTTCTGTAGCTAACACAAATAAAAATATATGCATAGGTTAAACAAATAAAAATGTTTATAATAAATAAGAATAATATTTGATTTCTTTTAATTTCTTCTCTAGAAAAAGGGCCACTATATAAGAAAAACATAGAGCTTTTTTTATCTAATCCTGTAATAGCAAAGTATACTGAAAATAGTATTAACCATGATAAAAAATATATTACAAATTCCTGCCTCATTATTTCGTTTCCAGTAAAATTAGAAATATTCTGAGATACAAAATTTATATTATTAATCATAATGTTAAAAGATAAAATAAAAAAAATACCTAAACCAATAAAAAAGGCCATTTTCCAGTATGAGGGCACTGAAAAACTTTAAGTTTTTCTAGTGCGCTATTCCAAAATCAAAAAGGAGTTAATTAAACTAATAAATTTTAGTTACATTAACTCCCTTTTTGTTTAGTTTTTTGTGCTTTATTAGGATTTCTATCCTAATAACTTCAATATTCTTTTAACATTTACCGTGAATATTGCTAACGCACCTTGCATTTTCATGGCAATTAGACCTGAAGATGATGCTATATCATATCCATGTCTATGCTTTAATTCACTATTTTTTGCTTCTATTTTATAACGTTCCTTTGATTTTTCTTTAA
>NZ_FPBY01000086.1 GCF_900116755.1 Clostridium sp. DSM 8431 | reverse complement strand
TAAAATAGTAATGGTTTATTAAGTGTACCCTTTTTTAAAAAATTACTTTTTAAAATTTTTTATTTTTTTGTATAACTGGTCTATGCATTTAAAAAGAGCTTTGATTACAGCTTTCTTAGCACTCTCTGCATTAGGTGATAAAGATAATTCATAAGATACAATACTCCTATCAAATACATCTATTATTGAAGCCAAATAAGCAACTTGCTTAGTACCTGCAATATAGACATACTTTGTATCTAGTTCCCATAGAATATTAGATGATTTAATTAAATGATTCTTACATATTCTTTTAGAATATCTCGGAGAGATATTTCTTTTATTTAATAAATTCATTGAAGACATCAATCTAAAAACTTTCTTTTTTGATATCTTTAAGTTTTTAGATCTTCTCAAAACCATGGTTACCTTTTTGTATCCATAATATTGTCCAAACTCATCATTTAGTATTTCTGTTATATATTTTTGTATCACTAAGTCATTAATTCTCTTTCCATCAAAGGTATAGCTAAATCCAGGTATTATACCATCCTTTGCCTTAGCCGGCTTAACGAAGTAGCTTTCAATATTACGCCAACGATAAAAAGTAGATCTTTTAAGGCCAATTACTCGCAAAACTATTCCTACTGGAGCACCTGTAGAAATCCAGTCATTAGCTATAACAAACAAGCTTATTTCTTGGAGTTTTTTTTAACATATCGCGAAGAATTGCTACCTCTAACTCTAATTCCTGTTTTTCTTTTAAAAGTGCTTTGTATTCCGCTTTATAATCAGGTATTGGTTTGTCTAAAGCTTTAGCTTCCTTCGGTTTTAAAGTTTGACCATATCTTCGATAATTACACTTCCAATATGATATTTGTACTTGATTAATATCATATTTAGCTGCGATCAAAGCATTACTTCCACAGGCTAATACTTCTTCAACTATTTTTACTCTTTCTTCTTCGGTAAATTTCCTTGTAAATTTCATAAGACCTCCTCAAATATTAGTCAATTAATCTTAAATTAAACTGAATTGAATTGTCTAACATTATGAGGGGGCCTATGAGGATATTATTATAAATTTTGAATTTATAAACAATTATCACACATCAGATTAGTCAAAGAAATATGTGAAAAATTAAAAGACTTGACAAAAAAATACATATTTGATAATCTGTTGTGGAAAATAAAAAAACAAGGAGGAATAAAAAATGATGAAAAGAAAAAAATCAAATTAGGAGTATTAACATTATTATCTGTATTATCAGTTTCATCTGCAGTTTTTGCAGGATCATATGGAGGATATAGTTTACCTGTTCATCAAGGAAATACTTATTGGGGAGAAGCTCATAAATCAAGAGGCGCAAATTCGTGTGTATATAATCAAGTAGATTTATTAACAAACACTTCAAGAGCAACATTTTGGATAACACAATCAAATAAAAATCAATATAGCAATGATTATTATTTCCAAGTAGGTGATAAAAAAAATATGTACTCTTATGGTGCAATATCAAGTGGTTATGTAGGTATGGAAAACTACTATAATAGTTCTACTGAAGCTTATGTAGATGGATGGATAAATTTTAATTAAAAAGTAAAGATGAATATATATGATATATATATTTATTTAGAGGTGAAAAGATGAAAGAAATTTTAATGATAGATTATAAAAATGTCCTGAATAGTACAAAGTTTAAAGTAATTAGCTTTATTATATTTAGTATTCCTATAATTGGTTTTTTGTTAAGTTGCAAGTTTTATTATGGGCTTCCTGAAAATTTTATAAGATCTTCTTTGGAAGAAAATTTCTTATTCGGAATGGTTTGTAGACATTTAAAGTTGTGGTTTATATTATTACTTCCAATACTTTCAATGATATTATGTAGTGATATATATATTGAGCAATATAAAAATGGTGTTTATAAATATATTTTAACCAAGACTTCAAAGACGAATTATATTATATCAAAGATTATAGTTGTATTTACAATAACTTTTTCTGTAGTATTTGTATCTTTATTAATAAGCCAAGTTTTATTCTGTATAACATTTCCTATAAATGGATTAGATAATGCTAGAGCATTGCCATCCTTTGATATAGGATATTTAAATTACTCAGAAACAAATTTCTTAGATTTATTACGTTTAAAAAATAGATTTTTATACAATATTGCATTTTATGGAATTTTTGCACTGATATCGGCATTATATTCAATAATATCATTATCAATTTCATTTTTTATAAAAAAATCAAAAATATCAATAGTATTTTCTTTTATTATTTTCCTAGGAATATATATAGCTTTTATGACACTAGGACTTCAAGAATATCATTTAAATTATTATTTAGATGGATACAATAAAGGAAATATATTTTTTTATGAATGGTTATTATTTTTGGTAAGTATTAGTTTTATATTAAGTATATTAAAACTGAAATTTAATGATGAGATTTAAAAGAGAAAGGACAAATATGATGAAGAAAAAAACTTTTATAAAAGAAATAATACTAGTGATAAGTATTTTTTTTATCATATATTTTTCAGTAAATAATTTAAGTAAACTAATAACAGATCAAATAGATAATAATGATATTGTTTTTGTATTATATGGTAATTCAATAATGAAAGATATCAATAGCTACTTAATAACTATTGTAAGTTTTTTTATAAATATTATTAATTTAGGTAAATATACAAAAACATATTCACTAATAAGATATGAGTATAAAACTAAGATAGTAAATAATGTTGTTAAAGATATTATCATGAATAATACTAAATTTATCACTTTATTAAATATTATATTCTGCCTTAATATAATTATCTTTTTTGATTTAAGTTATATAAATAATATATTTATTATTTATATATTAGTTTCATCTATAGTGCAAATATTGGGATTAACGATAATTATGATGGTAATAGTATTTGTTTACTTAATTATAAAAAATATTATCTATAGTTCAATTATTATTTTTGCAATATTAACATTACAAGAATCTTTCTTAAGAGTAATAAAGAGTGAGTTTAAATCTTTTTTAAAAATACTTTTCTTAAGATGTGATTTTATTAATTATTTTAATAATACATTTATTCAGGTAAGCTGTATTTTTAGCTTTACATTTGCAAATATTTTATTATATATCATGATAAATGATAAGTTAAGAAAAAGGGATTTTTTAAATGAAAAGAAAAAATATTAAATTTATATTTAAGTTTAGAAATTTATTTTTATTAGGAAGTATTGGTTGTATTTTTATCATATTATTCAAAATAAACAGTATGAAGTTTTACACTAAAGATATTATGTATTTGTTTTTAAATATATTTGGAAATTTAAGTGTTGAACCTAATAATTTTCTAATAAATTATAGTATGTATTTGTTTAATTTCATTTTTATACTTCAGATAACAAGTAATTACATATACAAGGATTTTAATAAGGAATCCATATATATTTTTACAAGGACAGATAATAAAAATAGATGGATTAATAATAAATTTCTAGAGCTAGTTCAAATTATATTTAGTTATTATGCAATACAATTTTTTCTTGTATTTGCTTTGGGAAAATTTAATGAATTTACGATTGTGAATATAAAGGAATTTAGCATTTTGCTAGTAGCTTTAATCATTAATACAATTTCAATTAATATTATATTAGCATTATTCTGCAATTTGTTGTCGTTTAAATTAGGTGAATTATTATCTTTTGGAATAGGATCAGTTTTATTTTCTTTATCTTTTATCGTTGTGTTTGTTTTAAATATATTTAAAGTTGAAGAAAAAAAATATAAATTTATTCCGTTTGTTTGTTCTATAACAAGCTGGAATATTAATTTTAATAATATTATAGATAGAAATATACATGATTTTAGCTTTTTTATATCAAATAATAATTTTTTGATCAATCTAGTTGTACAAGCTTTAGTAATTATAGTAATGACAAAAATTATTAGAATCATAATAAATAAAATTGATGTGTTATAGAGGTGAATTTAAATTGAGTTATATAGAAGTACATAAATTAAATAAAAAAATAAAGGGAGTTCAAGTTTTAGAAGATATAAATATGAATTTGGATAAAGGTAAAATATATGGATTTATAGGGCGAAATGGATCTGGCAAGACTATGTTATTTAGAGCTATATGTGGATTAATAAATATAGATAGTGGCTATATCAAGATTAGTGGAAAAGAATTAAACAAGGATATTTCATTTCCTGAAAATGTAGGAGTCATTATTGAAAATCCAGGTTTTTGGAGTGGGTATATAGCTTTTGAAAATCTTAAAATTTTAAGTGAAATAAAGAATATAATTGATGATAAGGATATAATTAATGCATTAGATAGAGTGGGGTTAAAAGATAAAAAAGATTTAAAGTATAGAAAATTTTCATTAGGTATGAAACAGAAGCTTGCAATTTCTCAAGCCATTATGGAAAAACCAGATTTAATTATATTAGATGAACCTACTAATGGCTTAGATGAAGAGAGTTGTATTATGGTGAGAAAAATTCTATTAGAAGAAAAGGAAAGAGGAGCAACTATCCTTATAGCAAGTCACAATAAAGAAGATATAGATTATTTATCAGACAAAAAATTCAAGATAGATAATGGAAGATTAAAAGAATTAGTGCATGAGGAGAAATAATAGAATATGAAAAGAAAAAAAGTAACTTTAATTATATATCTATCAATTTTAATAATACTATTTCTTATAGCTATTATTACTAAAAAATCTATTATCTATAATGATAATTTGTGTAAAGCTGACTGGAGTAATTATCAAGTAAATATGATTGCAACTAATGATATATATTATTCTAAGATAAATAATTTATCAGATATCTTAGAAAATTCAAGCATTATTTTGAAAGTAAGAATGAGTGACGATAGAGAAATTTTGAATCAATGTGTTTTGTCGGAAGTTATAGTGAAAAAAATATACAAAAATAATTTGGATATTGTACTAGATGAAAATAAGAGTATATATATTTATGAACCGTTTTCCTTACAAGAAAATTTTATTTATCTTGATGGGGGATATGTACCTATGAATACTGATGAGGAGTATATTGTATTTTTAAAACCTCTAAAAGTTCCAGAAGGTTATACGATGTCAAATAAAGAAAAAATATCATTTATGTATTGTAACCCTATATACGGAAAAAGGTCTGTTAATAATGATTTATATTATATAACTCAAGATAATGAAAACTTAAATTTTGATACTATTAAGTCTTATAATGCTATTTTGAAAAGTGAAAATTTGGATATATATAATCAATATAATAACTTTATAAAAGACTATAAATAAAACATTAAAAGAGATTTGTATTTCGAAAATTTTTTAGTTTGGTAAGCCTAAAGAAATAGAATATTAAATTAATATGAAAAAAAGTGAATGGGAATGTCACACTAACAAAAAATGATATGATACCTGTAAAGTAGACATGGTAAATAACCAAAATCTACTTTACAGGTATTTTTTATGGATAGAAAGTTTAAATATTCTCCTGAAGATAAGTTAAGTATTGTATTTTATACTTATGATTTCTTCCAAAACACAATTAAAAGTTCTTACACTGCCAGATGTATAATTTAAATTGTGTATATTTTTAATATTAGTTCAATGTTTTTAGCCACGCTTTAGTTTCTTTTAGCCTATATAGATTTCCATTCATATTAATAACATAAGATTTATGTGTTAACCTATCGATTACATAACCTTGTTATATCATATTTGCTGTACCTTAGGAGAGCCCTATCTGCCTTTGTTATCATGTTTTATCTTATTAATAATTTCCTTTAATTTTTTGTTTTCTTTTGCCATTGGCAGCTCAGATTTATTCAAAGCTTTGTAGAAACTGTTTCTAGCAACGCTAAGTATCTCACACATTTTACTAATACTATACTCATCTTTATATTTTTCTATTATTGGAACAATTAATTCTAATTTCTTATTTAGTCATAACTTCGTTATCATCAATTTTATTTCTTTCTTTTTATCTATCAATCCATTCATTGTTGATTTTTGCAATTCCATATTCTTAACGATACCCTGCTAAGCTCATTCCTGACTTGTAGAGAGCAACTATCATATCTTTATATTCTTGTACCATTACCCATAAGGATACATCCTTCCTTAAACTAAATATATTTTACTTAGTTCAATTTATTATTCCCACTCTTTTATACTAACACCAAATCACGCCAATCAATAATAGATTGCATATTTCCCCACAATAATAAGTATCAGAAACTCTTTAATAATCTCGATGCAATATCTATATCTGAAAATAAACGTATTTTAATATACAAAGCTATGCTATGGGAAAAAGAGAACTATCAAATAGAAAATTTTATTTATTTTGTCTGTCTACTTGACAGTGGTCTGTTCAAACTCTTCTGATGCATCTGCATGTTCATTTGAAATAGTTGAAATTTTATTAATCATGCTATTTATCTCTTTTACTTTAGAAACTGTATCCATTATTTTTTCAAATTGTTCTAATAAGTGATTATCTATATTTTTAAATTCATTTTCAATATCTCTAAAACTTAAATTTGCCTGCTCAATTAACTTTTGTCCTTCTTCCGTTGTTCTTTTTCCTTTTAATACTTCTAATAAAACATTATCAGTATTAGCTGTAACTTCACTTATTATTAAATTTATTTCTCCTACAGCACCTTCACTAGATTCAGCTAATTTTCTAACCTCTTCTGCAACTATTGCAAATCCCTTTCCTGCTTCTCCAGCCCTTGCTGCTTCTATAGAGGCATTAAGGGCAAGAAGATTAGTTTGCTCTGAAATTTGAGATATTCTCGATAAAATTTCATTAACTTTATTCATATTTTCATTTAGCTTTAATACCTTTTCGTAAGATACTTCAGAGTTCCTAGAAATGACTTCCATCTGTTTGTCCATACTCTCTATATTTTTGTGACCTACAGAAACAATATTTCCTGCATCTTTAGATATTTTAGAAAGCTTTTGTGAAAAACTATTAATTATTTCTATTCCTTCAGTTGCATGATTTATTTTCTCATTAATACTAACTATGCTATCTGTCTGACTTACAATCCCATCAGTCATTTCATTTACAGTTTTTCCAAATAACACACTACTTTCTCTTAATGTATTTAGATTATCATAACAATTTGTTATATCACCATCTAATTCCTTAGTATTTATATTTACTATATTAATTGTATCTGAAAGTCTTTCTAATATTTCTTTAACTTCTTTTTCCTTCGTAAAGGCTTCATCTATTAGATTAATCCCACATGATGCAATAAAAAATGATGAAATAATTACAAATATCAAACATATTATAGCTACTATAAAAGATAAATTATCCATTGCTTTCAAAATAAAAAATTCATAATTAATTACTGAAACAACAATCCCTCCTATAACTACAGGTATTCTTTTTTCCAAATATACTGTTGATAAAATTATTAACATTGCTCCTATTAACGCTGATTGATAACTCATACTAATCATATCAATAATTAATGCTTGAGCTAGAATTCCCAATAAAATACCTTGTATTAAGACAGGAGACTTATCTTTTTTTATTAATATTATACTAATTCACGCACCTATTCCAAGAATTACTGGTGCCATAAAATGACTTACACCTAATACTGTAAGTAATATATTAACTCCCATTCCCAAAATTATAATACATGTTAATATCTTATTTACCCTTAACATATGCTTTAATAAACCATTAGCATCCACATTCTCATCTCCTCTTTTACTCTTTTATTATCCATGAATAATTACCGGAATTTATCGAGAAATGTTAAGGATAGCCTTACATATAAATTCATAGAAAGAATACAGTATACTGATATATAGGTATTCTTTTATTTATATAGTTTTTGAAAACCACCATCACATAATTTTTTCTCAAAAAAATAAGCACATTGGCTTATCTTTAGTATTAATAGTACCTTTTATATATTTTTATTAAGATAAGTAACACCGCTTCTTGTAAGGTAAGGATTCATATATCCAGATACCCTTTCACTACTTGTTTTGCTACTTCTTATAACGCTCATACCTCTAGCAAAATCTTTATTTCTTATATAATCTAATATTGAACTAAAATACCCTTCTGAAACAGAATATCTATTATATTTAGGTTCCTTTCCTTCACCTATATCTTTTAATACCTTAATCATTATTTCCTTAAAATTTTTATTCATCTCAAAATCATTCCCTTCTAAACATAATCAATAACTTCTTGTCCTTATTGATTATTACCAAAGTTAATGAATATATTCAAATTCATAGCTGAAAATTTAAAATAAAGATACAAAAAAATATGCAATCCAAATAATTCAGATTGCATATTATATATATTATTTATCTAACGAAGTTTGTAAATATTCTTTCCTCTAGTTCTGGTCTATTTACATTATTAGCTTTTCCAAGCTCTATACACTTCATTAGCCATGCCATATTATTTCCTAACACTCTCATAGTCTGCATACCTTCTAAATCTTGTCTCACATCATCTGGAGTAGCTCCATGAACCATATTCCAATACTCAGAAGTTACAATTGGCATATTAGTCATTGCTGCATACTTATTGATTTGATCAAAAGTTGCTGTTGTCCCTGAACGTCTGGCACTTACAACAGCAGCTACTGGTTTAAATTAAAGTAATGATGATGAGCTATAAAATAACCTATCTAAAAATGAGGTTAATGCCCCAGATGCTGAAGCATAGTGTACTGGTGAACCAAAAATAAATCCATCAGCTTCCTTAGCCTTTCTTGCAAACTCATTTACCTCGTCGCCCATGAAGCATTCACCCTTTTTCTTACATACTCCACAAGCTATACATCCTCTAATTCCTTTATTACCTAGTTGAAAGATTTCTGTTTCTATACCATTTTGTTCTAATGTTTTTGCTACTTCCTCAAGAGCAGTAAAAGTACATCCATTTCTATGTGGACTTCCATTAACTAATAATACTTTCATAAAACATTCTCCTTCGTTTGTCTCTCATTAAATTCTGAAGCCTTTTTATTTTATTACATATCCTTTATATTAGTAAAGTGCTTAGTTATTTCTTTTCTTACAAAAAAAATATAAATATTCCATATATTTTTTGATTATAATTTAAATTTTACCCAATATAATCGATAGAATTTATCATTAAGAGACTATTTTAACTTAAAGGTGCTAAAATTTATCATATAAAAACCTCAAAATAGCGTGAATTTGTGCTTTCTATCAGCATCAGACGCTCCAATATATATTTATTATTATATAAAACGTTTCATTATAGAAAATCATAATAATATGAGCTAAAATTATATCAAATATATAATGTTAAAAATTCTGGAGGTTATGTATGAATAATAAATCTATAAAAGAAATAATTAAAGCTCGTTACTCAGTTAGAAACTATGATAGTAAAACTTTATCAGACGAAATAATAAACAAAATAAATTCTTATATAAAAGATTTAACTAACCCTTTTAATAGAGAAGTAAAAATTAAGCTAATAGAAAAATCTACAGACCATGGTGAAATTAAACTTGGAACTTATGGTGTTATAAAAGGTGCTAAATACTTTTTTGTATCAGCTTGTAGAAAAGATGCTTTAGATTTAATTGCCTTAGGTTACTCTTTAGAAAAAGTTATTTTATACTGCACCTCTTTAGGACTTGGTACAGTATGGCTTGGCGGAACCTTTAATAGATCTAATTTTTCAAAAGTTATTAATCTACAAGATGATGAAACAATACCTATAGTGGCTCCTGTTGGTTATGAGGGCGGTAAAAAGTCTCTTCTAGGAACATTAATAGGAAATAATAAAAATAAACGTAAGGAGTTTTCAAAATTATTCTTTAACGAAAACTTTGATACCCCACTTACTGAAGATGCTGCAAAAGAGTATTTTGAACCTCTTGAAATGATAAGATTAGCTCCATCTGCCATAAACAAACAACCTTGGAGAGTTGTAAAAAAAGATGATAGAATTGATTTTTATGTAGCTTATGGTAATCTTAGTAATGTTGATATTGGAATAGCTCTATGTCATTTTCATTTAACAACTATAGAAAATAATTTATCTGGTGAATTTAAAGTTATTACTCCTGAAAAAGATAGTAAAGAGTTTACTTATATTATGTCTTGGATAAAAAAATAGAGGACTCCCCCTCTATTTTTTTAATATCTTTTCTAAAGCTATTCTTTTACTTCCATCTTCTAAATAAATAACTCCACAGTTTTTAAACCCATTCTTTTTAAGCATTTTTTGCATAGGAATATTATCTTCATGAGTATCAACCTTTAAACTATATATATTTTTTTCTATGCATATTTCTTCTGCAAATTTTATAATCTTATGTGCAGCGCCATGACCCTTATATCTATTATCTATTGCAATTCTATGAATAGCTCCATAGTTACCATTACTTAGCCACTTACCTTCATAGATTTTGTCATAAGTTTTTTCGCCTGCAAAAGTTACTACAGTTGTTCCAATTATTTTTCCTTCATCCTCTAGTACATAGCTTTCGCCATTTTCTATATCTGTACTTATTACATTTTCATTAGGATAATTATTTTGCCACTGATCTATTGCTTTTTCCTTTAAAAATTCTTGTGCCTGTTTTATAATTTTCATTACCTGAACTAAGTCAGATTTATCCGTTTTTCTAATAATCATATATACATCCTCTTCTGTCAATAATTTTTCCACTACAAAAATAAAAGTTATCCCCAAAAATTTTATTAATTAAAATCTTTTTGGGGATAACTTTTTATATTTATGCCAAATTTACTTATCTTTTTTTCTAGAATAAACTATTCCGTACTTATACATTCCTTCAAGAAGCGGAATCATATCTTCACCTAATTCAGATAAGGAATACTCTACTCTTGGTGGAACTTCAGGATAAACTTTTCTCTTAACAAGTTTGTCTTCTTCAAGAGATCTTAATTGATTTGTTAACATTCTATGTGTTACATCTGGTAACTTCCTCTTTAGATCGCTAAATCTAAGTGCCCCATTAGTTAGATACCATAAAATCAATATTTTCCACTTTCCAGAAATAATTCTATGAAATGTTGTCATAGGACAAGTTTCATAATGAACACAACGATAATTCATATGACATTCTTCATGATTTGGTTTATGTTCTTCTATTTCTATCATTTTTAATAGCTCCTTATTTGCTTACATATACTGTAATTATAAACCATATATCTTTTTGTGTATAGAGTATACTTTTTGATACTTAATGCAAAAAAAGTGCGTTCTACACAAAATAGCAATAGTATTGTATCATATATTTATGGGAAATATTCTCACACATTTAAGATAAATAACTTACCAAAACTACCATTTTTATATGTGAGAATAAAGAATGAGAATTTTTTTTAACAATGCAATCCAAATAAAATTCTGAAAATAGTTTATGAGTTATATATTCATAAACTATTTTTTCTATTCTATTTTTCTCCACCACTTTTCTTGATACTCAGTATATCTATTTAAGTTTACTGTTTCACCAATTCTAGGTGTGATTACTTCATTATTATTCTTATCTAGATCTTTTACAAATCTCTCTACAGAATCATCCCATCCATGATTTGATAATACAAATGTTCCCCAATGAATAGGCATACTTAACTTTGCTCCTAACATATTAGAAGCTTTTCTCGCTTCTTCTGGAAACATATGAATGTCATGCCACCTAATATTATACTGCCCATTCTCCATTATTGCCAAATCAAAATCGCCATATCTTTTATGTATTTCTTCAAAGTGGCCTCCAACTCCTCCATCTCCACTTTCAAATATTTGATGTTTTTCATCCTTTAGCACCCATGATGCATAAAGAGTTTTTCCATAATCAAAAATTTGTCTATTAGCAAAATGTCTAGATGGTGTACAAGCAATTGTTAATCCATTTATTTTTATTTCTTCCCACCATGCCATATTTTGAATCTTATTTTTATCAATTCCAAAGCGCATTAAAGTTTTTTCTATTCCTAAAGGAACAATATATCTTTTAACTCTACTATCAAATTTTCTTATAGAATTAATATCTAAATGATCATAATGATTATGAGTAACAATCATTATATCAATATCAGGCATATCTTTAATATCTATTGGTGCCTCAGTAAATCTCTTTGGCCCTACAAAAGAAAATGGTGATGAACGCTTAGAAAATACAGGATCAAACAATATATTCATACTATGCATTCTAAGTAGCACTGTAGAATGTCCAAACCAAGTTACAGTTACTTCATCTATTGATAACTTATCAGTAATAGATGGTTTTACTAATGGTAATTGAGCTTTAGGAGATGTACCTTTATTTGAAACACGTTTATCCTCAGCTTCTCCTAAAATTTTATACTCATTTGGGTATACAAACTTACCTTTAACGTAATTTTGAGCACGTTTCTCATAATCTATTCTATCATTTTTTGATATTCTACCACCAAATACAGGATTACTATATAAGAATATAATTTCTGCTACTATAAGCAATAAAATAATTTCAAGTATCAGCAATACCTTCACCATCCTATGTAATCTTACTTTTGTAACGTTTTTAAAAATTCCTCTACTTCTAATAACGAATTACATTTCTTAAAAACTCTTTTAGCTAAGTCTTCTGTAGGTTGAACTATATCTGGTACCATTATAGTATTCATACCAGCATTTAATGCTGCATTTACTCCATTTATAGAATCCTCAATAGCTATACACTCAGAAGGCTTTCTATTAAACTTTTCGCAGGCCATTAAATATATATCTGGTGCTGGTTTTCCCTTCTTCACCATATCTCCTGCTGTTATTTCAGAAAAATAATCTATTATTCCTGCTTTTTTTTAATGACTTATTACTAATGATTTTTTTGTTGAAGATGCTAGTCCAATTTCAAAGTTATTTTCTTTTAAATACTTAAGAATTTCATATGTACCTTTTTTAATTGGAAGACCTCTTTCTTCTACTATTTCACTGAACCTTTCCATAAGAGCACTTATTAGTTCTTCTCCTGTAAATCTTCCTTCAAAGATTTTATCAAGAAATTTTTTGCTGTCCTCAGCTGTACGTCCTCTGCATCCTGAAATGACAAAATCTATGTTAGAAATATCTCTTTCTTTTAAAATAATGTTCCAAGCTTCATCATAAATTCTTTCTGTATCTATTAATACTCCATCCATATCGAATATTACTGTTTTAATCATATAATAATCCCCCTCTATTTACTTAATATAGTCATATTATATAATAAAAAGATAAAGAAATTTTTTAGTCTAACCTTTTCTCTTTATCCCTATTAAATAAAATCATGCTTCCACATTACACTTCAATTAAATTTAAATAAATTTAATTGAATTAAATTTTTTTCTTTTATTATAAATAATTCTATTGCTTTGTCAAATTTAATTCTTTTTAATCTCATATATGTATTTTAATATAAAAAAAGTAGGATTCAAATATTTGAATCCTTACTTTTTCTCTATTCTATTTCGTATTTCTTCCATACGCCTATCAAGTGCTGAACTTATCTCAGCACATTCTATAAGTTCTTTTTCAAGAAGCTCTACTTCATTTTCATCAATGTTCTTTTTATATCTAAGTTTATGTTCAAGACTAGCCCAAAAATCCATAGCTATTGTTCTAAGCTGAACTTCTACTTTCATATTCTTTTTCTCATTCTGTAAGAATATTGGGACCTCAATAATAAAATGCAAACTTCTATATCCACTTTTCTTAGGATTTTTTATATAGTCTTTCTTTTCTATTAATGTAATATCATCCTGACTTAATAAACAATCAGCTAACATATAGATATCTTCTGGAAATGAACATATTACCCTTACTCCAGCTACATCCCTTATGTTTTCTTGTATAGATTCAATTGAAAAATCCAAATTCTTTTTCTTAAGCTTTTTGGCAATCCCTTCAGGAGATTTCAATCTGGATTTAATCCCTTCTATTGGGTTTCTATCATATTGAAGCGAAAACTGTTCATCTAATACTTTAAACTTTGTTTCAACTTCCATAATTGCACAACGATAATATGCCATTAGTTCATTAAGTGGCATCATATTTTTATGTATTACATTAAAAAATTCATCACTTATAAGTCTTTCTCTAACAAACTTTTCGCCTATTTTCTTTAACATGTTTTCTCCTTCCATCTTATACCCCCTTAAGCTTTATATTATTCTTATTATACACATAATTTTTAAAACAAAAAAGAATAGACCTTGTTTTTTAACAAAGTCCACTCTTCATAATTACACGTTAAAATTCACATAAGTTTTGTATCATTTTAGAATTACACTCTTTTTGATAGGCTTAGTAAATAGGGTTGTATTTTACTAAAGGTAGTAATTGCTGATATGGCAATTTATTAACAAGCAAGTTCTAATTGATACTAATCCGCTAATATCACAGTCTCCTATGATAACTCATATACTTTCGGCATTATTTTAACTTATTTACCATTTTAAACCTTTTCATTCGAAAAATCAAGTGTTTTTGTGTGTTTTTTGTAAATTTTTAAAATTTATTTACAATTTATAATTTTATATTAATACAAATATAAAATTAATTTTTATCTTTAGATATATTAGTAAAGCTATCGTAATCTAAATGCATAGAAAATAACTTTAACTAATCTCCCTAAGTCATAATGATAAAATTATATTTTTCCAAAAACAATAAATTTTCGTTAGTCCTCTATCTGAAGTCGTAAAGTTTACTATCTTTCTCACTAAATATTTAAATTTAATACATAAAAGGGGCTGTAAAAAAAGTCCTAAAAATCAAACGACCATACTAGCTCAAAAGCTT
>NZ_FPBY01000174.1 GCF_900116755.1 Clostridium sp. DSM 8431 | reverse complement strand
AAAATATCCATGACGAGATGGAGAAATTCACTAAGTCCACTTGTGTGTATGGCACTTCCGAACAAATGGTTTGATGAAATCAAACTATTTGACATGTCTAAGGTAGAAACAGCAGTTTTGCATTATTATAAAGAATAATGGAGATTTATCAAGAGCCGTGTGCGAGGCCCGCATGCACGGTTCTGTGAGAGGAAAGACCTCAGAAAAAAATATTTCTGAGGTTCACCTACTCGATAAACTATAGCAAAAATAAAATGGTGAGAACATTAAATCATTATGTAAGGAGCAGATAATTTATGAAAGAGATAGCGTTATATATACATATACCTTTTTGCAAGCAAAAATGTTTTTATTGTGATTTTCCATCCTATGCATGCAAAGAAAATTTAATGGATGATTATATAAAAGCATTGGTTAAGGAAATAGATATAAAGTGTAAAAATTACTTAATAAAAAGTTTATTTATAGGAGGAGGTACCCCTTCTCATTTAGATTATAAGAACCTTAAAGTATTAATGTCTGCTATTAAAAAATTGAACTTTAAAGAAGATGCAGAAAAAACAATGGAGTGTAATCCGGGTACTGTTGATGAAGAAAAGCTTAAGATTATTAAATATGGTAGCATTAATAGATTAAGTTTTGGTCTTCAGACAACTGATGATGCATTATTAAAAAGTATAGGAAGAATACATACTTTTGAAATATTTAAAGAAAATTATTATTTAGCAAGAAAAATTGGTTTTGATAACATAAATATTGATGTGATGTTTGGCCTTCCAGATCAAAGTGTAGAAGGATGGATTAGAAGTCTTGAGGAAGTTATTAAGCTAAATCCAGAACATATTTCAAGTTATAGTTTAATAATTGAAGAAGGAACAGCTTTTTATAAGTTAGAAAGTATGGATAAATTAAATCTTCCTTCTGAAGATGAAGAAAGAGATATGTATAGAGGAGGAAAAAAATTTTTAGAAGCTAAGGGATATCATCAATATGAAATTTCAAACTTTGCAAAAGAAAATAGAGAGTGTAGGCACAATGAGGTTTATTGGAAGTGCGAAGAATATCTTGGAGTTGGAGCAGCCTCAAGTTCATTTGTAGATGAAAAGAGATTTAGCAATATAAAAGATATAAAAGAATATATAAACAGAATTAATAATAATGAAAGTGTAATTGAATATGATTATGTTAATACAAAGAAGGATGACATAGAGGAATTTATGTTTATGGGACTTAGAATGAACCTTGGAATTTCTGAAAAAGAATTTGAAAGGAGATTTGGGGAAACAGTTGATGATATATACAAAGATGTAATTAATAAAAATGTAAAGTTAGGTTTATTAATAAGAAATGGTGGAAGAATATATTTGAGTGACAAAGGCTTTGAGGTATCTAATATTGTTATGAGTGATATGATTTTATAAAACTTAGAAAAACTTAGTAAAGATAAGAAAAAAGCAATTAATCTTGAAAAAACAATAAAAAATACTGAATATGAACTAATTTGAAATTGACAAAAAAAAAGAGAAAGAATATATTAATTACATAGTCATTAGCACTCGGGTGCAGTGAGTGCTAACAAAGAGGTGAGGGTATGGCTATTGATAAAAGAAAAATTCAAATTCTTGAAGCAATAATTAATGATTATATAAGTACTGGTGAACCAGTAGGTTCAAGAACAATAGCAAAGAAGTATGATTTGGGTGTGGGTTCAGCTACAATTAGAAATGAAATGTCTGATTTAGAAGACATGGGATATTTGGAACAGCCACATGCATCATCAGGGAGAGTCCCATCAAGTAAAGGCTATAGATTATATGTAGACAGTCTTATGAAGGAAGCAAGGCTTTCTGAAGAAGAGGAACTGCAGATTAAAAAATATATAATTGACAGTGCTATGCTTGAAGTGGATAAGATAGTAAAACAGGCTAGTGCTTTATTATCTGAACTAACTAATTTAACTTGCTTAGTACAGACACCGTCAGTTATTAAAAGTTATATAAAGTCAGTTCAGTTATTAAAAGTTGATGAAAGTAATTTGATATCAGTAATAGTAACAGATAGTGGAGTTATTAAAAATCATAGAATAAAGGTTAATAAGATGCCTTCTATGGAAGAACTTCATAAAATCAATGAGGTTATCAATAAGAGACTTGTTAATTTAACTATTCAAGATATTAACCTTGAAGTTATTAATAATCTTAAAGGTGATCTTATGGGATATGATGATTTATTTAATGCAATAGTTCCTGTATTATATGAAACGTTAAAAGAAGATGATAATTCTGAAATATTCATGGAAGGAACAACTAACATATTTAATTATCCAGAATATAACGATATCGATAATGCCAAACAGATATTAAATCTTTTATACAATAAAGATTATGTTGTTGAGTTATTAGCCCCTAAAGGTGGATTAAGTATAAAAATTGGTGATGAAAATTTCATACCAGAAGCTAAAGATTGTAGTGTTATTTCAGCACAGTATTCACTAGGTGATAGACCTATAGGAACCATTGGTCTTATAGGGCCAAGAAGAATTGATTACTCAAGAGTAACAGCTATAATGGCACAGGTTATGAAAGAATTAAATGATACTTTAAAAAATCACGGTTTATAGAGGTTAAACATTAATAGAGCGAGGTGTTTAGGTAAAATGGAAGAAAATAAGAATTTAGATCAGGATTTAAATGTTAATGAGCAAAATCCAGATTTAGATAATAAAGAAAATTTAGAAGAAGTTGAAGAAAACATTGAAGTGAATGCTGATGAAGTAAAATCTGAAGATACAGCAGAAGATAATGTAGAAACTAAAGAGGATGAATTAGATATGCTTAGAAAGTCAAAGGATGAAGTTAAGAAGTTAACTAATGAAGTTGAAGCATTAAAAGACAGATTATTAAGACAAACTGCTGAATATGATAACTTCAGAAAAAGAACAGCTAAAGAAAAAGAAGGAATTTATACAGATGCATGTGCAGATGTAATAAAAGAACTTCTTCCAGTTGCAGATAATTTAGAAAGAGCTCTAATAGCAGATGGAAGCGTTGAAGATCTTAAAAAAGGTATTGAAATGACAATAAAAGGTCTTGAATCAGCTTTTGTAAAACTTGGTATAGAGGAAATAGATGCATCAGGTGAATTTGATCCTAATATGCATCAAGCAGTAATGCATATAGAAGATGAAAACTTTGATAAGAATTCTGTTGCTGAAGTCTTCATGAAAGGTTATAAAAGAGGAGACAAAGTAATAAGACATTCAGTAGTTAAAGTAGCAAATTAATTTAATAATTAATTTATATATAGATTTAAAAATTAGAATAAAAAAAGAATTGTTTAGAATTTAGGATAGAGGAAACTCTATTTTTAAGGAGGAATAAATTATGGGAAAAATTATAGGAATTGACTTAGGTACTACAAATTCATGTGTAGCAGTTATGGAAGGTGGAGAACCAGTAGTTATCACTAACTCAGAAGGTGCAAGAACTACTCCTTCAGTAGTGTCATTCCAAGCAGATGGATCAAGATTAGTTGGTCAAGTTGCTAAAAGACAAGCAATTACTAATCCAGATAAAACAATAATCTCAATAAAGAGAGAAATGGGAACTAATCACAAGACTGTTATAGATGGTAAAGAATATTCACCACAAGAAATATCAGCTATGATTCTTCAAAAGATTAAGGCTGATGCTGAAAGCTATTTAGGTGAACCAGTAAGTCAAGCAGTTATTACAGTTCCAGCTTACTTCAATGATGCTGAAAGACAAGCAACAAAAGATGCTGGTAAGATAGCAGGGCTTGAAGTATTAAGAATAATAAACGAACCAACAGCTGCATCACTTGCATATGGTCTAGATAAGACTGATCAAAATGAAAAAATCTTAGTTTACGATCTAGGTGGTGGTACTTTCGATGTATCTATACTAGAACTTGGTGATGGTGTATTTGAAGTATTATCTACAAATGGTGATACAAAGCTTGGTGGAGATGACTTTGATAATAAGATCATGGACTACATTGCAGATACATTTAAAGCAGAAAATGGTGTTGATTTAAGAAATGATAAGATGGCACTTCAAAGATTAAAAGAAGCAGCTGAAAAAGCTAAGATAGAATTATCATCTTCAACTCAAACAAACATTAACTTACCATTCATCACTGCTGATGCAACAGGTCCAAAACATATAGATATGAACCTTACAAGAGCTAAATTCAATGAATTAACTCATGATTTAGTTCAAAGAACAGTAGAACCAATGAAGAAAGCTTTAGCTGATGCAGGTCTTTCAGTTGGTCAAATAGATAAGGTAATATTAGTTGGTGGTTCAACAAGAATACCAGCAGTTCAAGAAGAAGTTAAGAACTTTACAGGAAAAGAACCTTCAAAGGGAGTTAACCCAGATGAATGTGTTGCTATCGGTGCGGCTATTCAAGCAGGTGTATTAACTGGTGAAGTTAAGGATGTATTATTACTAGATGTTACACCTTTAACATTAGGAATTGAAACTTTAGGTGGAGTTGCTACTCCTTTAATAGAAAGAAATACAACTATACCAACTAAGAAGAGCCAAATCTTCTCAACTGCAGCAGATGGTCAAACATCAGTACAAATTCACGTTGTACAAGGTGAAAGACAAATGGCAGCTGATAACAAGACTTTAGGAGACTTTACATTATCAGGAATAGCTCCAGCTCCAAGAGGAATCCCTCAAATCGAAGTAACATTTGATATAGATGCTAACGGTATAGTTAAGGTTTCTGCTATGGATAAGGGAACTGGTAAAGAAGCTAATATCACAATTACAGCTTCAACTAACCTTTCAGATGACGAAGTAGAAAAGGCTGTAAAAGAAGCAGAAAAATTTGCTGAAGAAGATAAGAAGAGAAAAGAAAAGATAGAAGTTCACAACAATGCTGATCAAGTTGTATATCAAACTGAGAAGACATTAGGAGAACTTGGTGACAAAGTAAGTGCTGAAGATAAGGCTAAGATAGAAGCTAAAATAGAAGAAGTTAAGAAGATTAAAGATGGTGATGATGTAGAAGCTATCAAGAAAGCAATGGACGAATTAACTCAAGAATTCTATGCAGTATCTTCTAAGATATATCAAGCAGCAGGTGGAGCAGAAGGAGCTCAAGGATTTGACCCAAATAACATGGGTGGAGCAGAAGCACCACATGATGACAATGTAGTAGACGCTGACTTCAAAGTAGATGAAGATAAATAATTAAAAATATATTCAAAGAAAAAGAGTATATAAGAGCAAGAGGGAAGGCACAGGAGGAATCGTCTTCCCTTTTGTTAAGTAGTTAAATATTATAATATGCAAAATGGAGGAATAATAGATGGCAAGTAAAGACTATTATGAATCACTAGGATTAAAAAAGGGTGCTAGTGACGAAGAAATAAAAAGAGCCTTTAGAAAGTTAGCTATAAAGTATCATCCAGATAAGAATCAAGGAAATAAAGAAGCTGAAGAAAAGTTTAAGGAAATAAATGAAGCTTATCAAGTTCTTTCAGATCCTGAGAAAAAAGCTCGTTATGATCAGTTTGGAAGTGCTGATTTTAATACAGGAGCAGGTGCCGGTGGATTTGGTGGCTTTGATTTTTCTGATATGGGTGGTTTTGGAGATATATTTGATTCATTCTTTGGTGGCGGAGGAAGTTCCCAAAGAAGAAATGGTCCTAAGAGAGGAAATGATTTAGAATATACTCTAAACTTAACTTTTGAAGAAGCTGTTTTTGGTGCTAAAAAAGAAATATCTGTAACAAAAAATGAAATTTGTGAAACATGTCATGGAGATGGTGCAGAACCAGGTTCAGAAGTAAAGACATGTCCACATTGTGGAGGTTCAGGTCAAGTAAGAGTTCAAAGACAAACTCCACTTGGAAACTTTGTAAGTACTTCAACATGTGATGAGTGTCATGGAACAGGTAAGATTATAGAAAAGCCATGTCATACATGTAAGGGTAAAGGTAGAGTTAGAAAGAACAGAAAGATTACTGTTAATGTTCCAGCAGGAGTTGATACAGGTAATGTAATGCCTTTAAGAGGACAGGGAGAACATGGCGAAAGAGGAGGCTCTCCAGGAGACTTATATGTTAAGATTAGGGTAGCTCCTTCTAAGCAGTTTGATAGAAAAGGAAATGATATATACGTAGATACTCATATTTCAATGGCAAGTGCAGCTCTTGGTATAGAAATAAAAGTGCCTACAGTTGATGGTGATGTTACTTATACAGTACCAGCAGGAACTCAATCAGGAACATTATTTAGATTAAAAGGAAAAGGTGTTCCTAGAGTTAATTCAAGCGGTAGAGGAGATCAATATGTAAAAGTAATAGTTGATATTCCAAAGAAGCTTAATGAAAAGCAAAAAGAAGCTTTAAAGATGTTTATGGAAGCTTCAGGAGAAACAAATCCTAATTTAAAAGAAGAGAAACACAAGAAAGGTTTCTTTAGAAAATAATGTAGTAAAAGATATATCTGAATTTCAAAATGATATGATACCTCTAAAGTAGACATGGTAAATAACCAAACTCTACTTTGGAGGTATTTTTTTATGGGAAGAAAATTTAAATATTCAGTTGAAGATAAAATACAAGCGGTTAAGGATTATCTTTCAGGACGGAAGACTACCAAACAAATATGTTCCGAACTAGGAATAAGATACAACAGTAATCATGGAAATATAATCCGTGTTTGGGCTAAAAAATATAAACTACTTGGGGAATCTAGTTTGCATGATAAGACTCATAATAAATCATATTCTTCTAACTTAAAAACAGAAGCAGTAGAAGCTTATATTAGCGGTGAAGGTAGCAAGGAAGAAATTTGTTTTAAATATGG